>JANTGN010000004.1 GCA_024762895.1 Thiotrichales bacterium | reverse complement strand
TATCGCTTTACCCCTGGTACTACTGAGCGCTCTATTTTCAACCCCTGCCCTGGCCGATGATTACAAGGAAAATGACCGGCATTATGTCCAGTTCGGCGCCTACCTTATTGGGAATACCAATACCCTGATGTCCGCTGAATACAAGGGCGTGGGCGCCATAATCGATACCGGCGAGTTACTGGATATGGACACCCAGCTGACTGTCGGACGTATCTCTGGTTACTGGCGTTATCACCGGCATCACCGACTGGAGTACGCTTTCTACAATATCAAGCGTGAAGGCAGTAAGACGATTGAAGAAAATCTCGAATGGAATGGCGAGACCTTTGTCGCAGGGACCAATATAAACAGTCTGCTCGAAACCACCACGGCCAAGATCAATTACTCCTGGTCCTTCTACCGCAATGAAAAGGTGGAACTGGGTATCGGCGGCGGGCTGCACATCACCAGGCTCAAGGCCGCCCTGGATGGAACCATCTATTCGGGTGACCCTTCAAGTCCAGTCGTTCAGGAAGGCAGGGAAGAAATTGATGTGACCGCCCCGCTCCCGGTGGTGGGTCTTCGTGCATCCTACAACGTCAACAGCAAGATCAAGATGAGTCTGTCAACGGACGTCTTCGCTCTTCGTATCCCCGATATTGAGGGCAACCTGAGGGATACGCGCCTCGGAGTGGACTACCGCTTCAGTAAGCACGTCGGTTTTGGTGGATCACTGATCAGTACCGACCTGTATATGGAGGCAAAGGATGGAGACGAAAAGCTGAAACTCAGTAACCAGGTTAATGGTGCTGAGTTATTCCTTTCTCTGTATTTCTAAGATATTACACAGCTATCAGCATTATCAAGAACCCCATCAGCCTGACAGGGCTGATGGGGTTCTAAGTTTTTGAAAGTTGATATATCTGACGGCAGTCAGGTAGCACTAAAGGGATAATCCAATATCACGTTCTGGTTCCGCTCGGGTCCGGTAGAAACAATGGCGACCGGCGCACCCACAACTTCTTCAATCTTTTTTACATAGGCCTGAGCATTGGCAGGCAACTGATCATAATCGGTCACACCTACCGTCGATTCCGACCAGCCCGGCATCTCGATATATTCAGGTTCGCAGGCCGAGTATTCAGCGCCATCGATGGGTGGCGTGTCCTGGCTGGTGCCATTGCACTGATAACTCACACAGATACGCAGGGTATCCAGGCCATCCAGGACATCCAGCTTGGTCATGCACAGGCCAGAGACACTGTTGATCTGGACGGCACGGCGCAACGCCACCGCATCGAACCAGCCACAGCGGCGGGCACGCCCGGTGGTAGAACCGAACTCATGCCCCTTTTCAGCTAGAAATGCCCCCGTGTCATCAAATAACTCTGTCGGGAAGGGGCCCGCACCCACACGGGTGGTATAGGCCTTGGTAATACCCAGCACGTAGTCCAGGTCCAGGGGGCCAATGCCGCTGCCACTGGAGACACCACCCGCGGTGGTATTCGATGAGGTGACGAAGGGATAGGTGCCATGGTCGATATCCAGCAAGGTACCCTGGGCGCCTTCAAACAGAACATTGACACCCTGCTCGCGGTAATGATGAATTCGTGACGGCACATCGATCACCAGCGGCTGTAGTATCTCGGCATAGGCCAGCGCCTCATCCAGTGTCTTCTGGAAATCGATGGTGTCAGTCTTGAAATAATGTTTCAGGGAAAAATTATGGTAGTCCAGGACCTCGCCCAGAAGAGAGGCAAAACGCTCACGATGGAAGAGATCCCCCAGACGCAGACCACGACGGGCAACCTTGTCTTCATAAGCGGGGCCGATACCACGACCGGTGGTACCAATCGCGGCCTTGCCACGGGCGATCTCACGGGCATGATCCAGGGCGATGTGATAAGGCATGATCAGGGTACAGGCCTCGGAAAGACGCAGGCGCTCCCTGACGGGCACACCCCTTTTCTCGAGTTCGGTCATCTCTTTCAGCAGGGCCTCAGGGGATAGCACAACGCCATTACCGATCATGCATTCAACACCCTCACGCAGAATGCCAGAAGGAATCAGGTGTAAAACGGTCTTTTCACCATCAATGACCAGGGTATGGCCTGCATTATGACCGCCCTGAAAGCGCACCACCGCCTTGGCATCTTCCGTCATCAGGTCGACGATCTTGCCCTTGCCCTCATCACCCCATTGGGTCCCCAGTACGACTACAAACTTACCCATGAATTTCCCCGTATTACCAGAACCGCACTTGATTGATCCGTTACACGGATTCAAGTACCCACTCACCATTGCGTTTTACCAGCTGCTGATGACAACCCATGGCCTTGGCATCGGCCTCCTGGCCTTCGAGGGCCATGATCACCCGTTGGGACTCCTGACGCAAAGAGGATACAACGGCCCTAAGCGACGGATCGGTATCTGCTGGTGCAAAGACAGCACCCCGCTTTGTGTCTACGGGTTTCAAAGTCAGGCTCAACAGGGTCTTGAGATCGGTACTAAAACCGGTTGCCGGACGAGCGCGTCCAAAGACCTTGCCGATATCATCATAACGACCACCACGGGCAATCTCCTTGCCCTGCCCCGGTACATAGGCGGTGAAAATGATGCCGGTATGATAGTGATAGCCCCGCAACTCGGCCAGATCGATATTCAGTTCCACCTGCGGATAATGCTCAGTGATTTGTCTGGCCACGGACTCAAGATCGTCCAGTATGCTGGACAGACCCTCGAATGAAGATAGCATCTTGCGTGCCTTTTCCAGGATCTCTACTCCACCATTCATGACAGCGAGTTCGGACAGGCAGCAACGCTGCGTCTCGGACAGATCCAGACACGAGAGAAATTCCTCTATTTCCGGACGGGCCTTTCTTTGCAGCATATCGAAGAAGCTGGCTTCCTGTTCGGCGCTCAACCCTGCCTCGGCCGCAAGATGACGAAATACCCCGACATGCCCCAGATCGATATACAGGGTCTCGATGCCGGCGATATTCAGCGTCTCCAGCATCAGGGACAGTACCTCGAGATCACTATCAATGCCAGCATGCCCATAGAGCTCGGCACCTACCTGCATGGGGCTACGAGAACCTGCAAAACCATCGGGGCGGGTATTCAGAACGGTGCCGAGATAGCAAAGCCGTGTGGGTACCTCGCGCTTGAGCCGATGGGCATCGATACGAGCAACCTGGGGGGTCATATCGGCACGTACCCCCATCATTCGGCCGCTGAGCTGGTCAGTCAGCTTGAAGGTCTGCAGGTCCAGGTCATGCCCGGTACCCGTGAGCAGGGACTCCAGATATTCAATAAAAGGCAATATAACCAGCTCGTAGCCCCAGCTATGGTAAAGATCCAGCATGCGGCGGCGTAATATCTCAAGGGCCTCGGCCTGCTCAGGCAGAGACTCATTAATTCCCTCGGGAAGTAACCAGCGATCGTCAGAACTCATGGAATAGACTCATTTGAAACCGGCGAAATTATGCCGTAAAACGATACAAAATGCCCGGATTAATCATTCTTAGTCAGGCACGGACCAGGTAGAGAACCACCACGCCCAGGATCATACTGCCCAGCCCCATGACGCGCAGCCCCTTGTCGGACATCTGCGCTGCCATCATCAGGGCCTCGCGGAATCGCTGCGGACTCAGGAATGGCAACATGCCTTCAATGACCAGCACCAGGGCGGTGGCCGCCATGAGATCACTCCACATGGGTCACCGCCCCTCGCAGGTCTACTGCTTCGACTGATTGAAATAGTTGAAGAAATCGGACTCCGTATCCATCAGAATCACATCGTCTGGGCTATGGAAGCTCTTACGATAGGCCTCAAGACTACGATAAAAATTGAAGAATTCCGCATTCTGCTGATAGGCTTTGGCATAGATCTCTGCCGACAGGGCATCACCCTCACCTCGAATCATCTCAGCATCGCGATAGGCCTCCGCCAGAATGACGGTCCTCTTACGATCTGCCTCGGCACGAATCCGCTCAGCCGCTTCCTTACCCCTGGCCCGGAAGTCCTTGGCGACACGATCACGCTCGGCACGCATACGGTCATAAACCGAACCACTTACCTCTTCTGGTAACGACATCTGACTAATACGGACATCAACCACATCGATGCCCAGTTCACCAGTCATCTCATTGGCCTTTTCCAGGACTACGGAGGTGATTTTGTTACGTTCGGTCGATACGGTTTCCTTAATCGTACGCTCACCAAATTCGTTGCGCAGGCCATCCTTGATGATCTGCGACAGACGGGTCTGGGCATTGGTTTCAATACCACGAGTAGACCTGTAGTACTGAGCAACATCCGAAATCCGCCATTTGACGAAGAAGTTGACGATCACGTTCTTCTTCTCGCTGGTCAGAAAACGCTCGGGAGGCTGATCCAGAGTCATTATCTGGGCACTGAAAAAGCGTACATTGTTCACTACAGGAAGCTTGAAATGCAGTCCTGGACTCAGGTCTGTATTCTCAATCTTACCCAGACGGAACAGGATACCCCGTTCGCGCTCATCCACGGTGTAGGCAGACATGGCCACCAGAACCGCTACAATGACAGCAAATATACCGAGAATCTTGATATTCATTAACGACTCTCCCTTAGTGTGCTTCGACCACTCAGGCGTGATGGTGTTGACTTAGTGCCCTTTGAGGTAGCTTCAATAGACTCCTGAGTGCGCGAATCTACCAGCTTGCCGGCGGCAGCACCCTGCATGATCTGATCCAGGGGCAGGTACATCAGGCTATTACTGTTATCAACATCTACCAGCACCTTTGAGCTATCCACCAGGATGGTCTCCATGGTTTCCAGATACAGACGCTGTCGCGTCACTTCCGGGGCCTTTTCATACTCGGTTAGAAGCTGGGAGAAACGTGAAGAATCACCCTTGGCCTCTGCGATTACGCGTTCCTTGTAGGCCACCGATTCCTGCTCGATACGCGCCGCCTCACCTCGAGCCTGAGGAAGAATACTGTTTGAGTACGCTTCGGCCTCATTACGAAAACGTGCCTCATCCTCACGGGCCTTGATGGCATCAGCAAAGGCTCCCTGCACCGCTTCCGGTGGCTGTGCCTGTTGCAGGTTAACCGACAGGACTTCAAGTCCGGTCTTATAACCATCCAGTCTTTCCTGGACCAGTTGCTTGGACATGGTAACAACCGCTGAACGACCATCACCAAGAATGAAGTCCATGGTGTTCTGACCCACGATCTCACTCAGAGCGCTGTCGACTACATCGCGCAATGTCGCATCCGGCATGCGTACGTTAATCAGATAATTCTCGGCTTCCTTAACACGATATTGTACGGCCAGCTCGACATCTATGATGTTTTCATCCTTGGTTAGTAACATGGAACGATGCTGCGTATCTCGAACCTGTGTAAAGTTGACGATTTCACGATGCTCGATGGGATAAGGCAGGTGCCAGTGAGGGCCGGGGTCGGTCGTCACCGAATAGGCGCCAAAGCGAAATACCACGCCCTTCTCGCCTGCCCCAACGATGTAGATACCCGAGGCAACCCAGATGACGAGCAATATAGCAACGATAATTGCGATGCCAGCACCGCTTCCTTTACCGGATCGGCTGCTACCGCCGCCTTTACCGCCAAGTATGCCGCCAATCTTGTCTGACAGCTTCCTAAAGACCTCGTCCAGATCAGGAGGTCCTTGGTTATCTTTGTTCTTGCCGCTCCAGGGATCGCGGTCGTTACCGCCTGGTTCATTCCAGGGCATGCTGCTCTCCAGTTATGCTAATGCCAAACGGGGCATTCTATATAGGCCTTATGCGGGTCACAAGTACCCCCACACTCACTGTGCTTCTTGCAGGCAATCTGAACCCAGCCCCGCCTGCTTACGAACGCGCTCAAAATCACGCCGGGGCAACTGAATTTCCAGGTGCCATGAGCCGCTTTCATCGACCGACTCCTGCTGCACGGCCCCCAGTTCAAACAGTTGCGCCCTGGTTCTGCCTTCGGTGGGCGCCAGGGCCAGCCAGCCGTGTACCTGTTCGGCCCTGAAATGCCGGGCCAGGGCCTGCAGGAATTCATCGACCCCTGCACCAGTATGGGCCGACAGCCAGACACGCCGAATATTACCATCGGCATCATAGTCGATACCGGGGCCACGCTCTAAAAGGTCAAGTTTGTTGTAGATCTCAATCTGGGGAACATCTCCCGCACCGATCTCATTCAGGACATCATTGACCTGTTTGCGATTATCTTCCAGGCGCTCATCATGGGCATCGATCACATGTAATAGCAGGTCGGCCTCAAGGGTCTCCTGCAGGGTCGCACGGAAAGCCGCCACCAGATCATGAGGCAGGTGTCGAATAAAACCGACGGTATCGGCCAGCACCACCGACTGGTTTTCAGGCAATTCCAGGCGTCTCAACGTCGGGTCCAGGGTGGCAAATAACTGATTCGCAGAATAGACCTGGGCATGGGTCAGGCGATTAAACAGTGTGGATTTGCCTGCATTGGTATATCCAACCAGCGAGACGGTGGGCATCTCCGCCTTACGTCTAGCCTGTCGACCCTGATCGCGCTGACGATTGACACGATCCAGCCTGGAACGAATTTGTTTGATCCTGATGGCCAGGAGTCGTCGGTCGGTTTCCAACTGCGTTTCACCCGGGCCTCTAAGGCCAATGCCCCCCTTCTGACGCTCCAGATGTGTCCAGCCCCTGACCAGACGCGTCGACATGTGCCGAAGCTGGGCCAGTTCTACCTGGAGCTTACCCTCATGGGATCGTGCACGCTGGGCAAAGATATCCAGAATCAGCCCGGTACGGTCCAGGACCCGACACTCGAACAGCTTTTCCAGGTTACGTTCCTGACTGGGACTTAGGGCATGATCGAAGATCACTACCGCTGCCTGATGGCTTCGTACCTGATCACGAATTTCCTCCGCCTTGCCTGACCCGACGAAATAACGTGGATCGGGCGTATGACGAGACCCGGTGACCAGGGCTACATCCCGTGCACCTGCTGATCTGACCAGATCAATGAATTCATGGAGGTCTTCCTGGTCTCTTTCCGCATCAAACTGGATATGAACCAGCACGGCCTGCTCGCCGCTTTGGGGACGCTCGAACACCTACCCGGATAAAGACTTGGGCTTACTCTTCACCTTCATCTTCTGTAGACATACGCACGGGGCGCGAGGGAACGACAGTGGAGATCGCATGCTTGTAGACCATCTGGCTAACACTATTACGTAGCAGAACCACAAACTGGTCAAAGGATTCTACGGTCCCCTGAAGTTTTATACCGTTTACCAGGAAGATAGAAACGGGAATACGCTCTTTTCTCAGGGTATTCAGGAAGGGTTCTTGTAAGGTCTGCCCTTTAGACATGTCTTGTACTCCCAATTATCATTTCAGCTATCCTTGCAGGCATTATAAGGTAACGAGTCCTCCGGACCCGCCAAAGACTCAATTATAAACCTAAGTCCAAAACACACAACCCCATAAATACCGATCAGGCCTCATTCTGAACCAGATGTTCCCTGTTCAGTAACTGACCAATCTCCTCAACTGGTAAAGGCGTCGCATAAAAGTAACCCTGGGCTTCTACACAACCCTCATTGAGCAGAAAGGCCTCCTGAGCAGCGTTCTCGACACCTTCAGCAATGACTTTCAAATTTAGACTGTAGCCTAATGCCAGAATGGCCCGGGCGATGGCCTCATCATCCGGATCATCCGGAATATCACGCACGAATGACTGATCGATCTTGAGTTTGGTGATGGGTAATCTCTTCAGATAGGCCAGTGAGGAATATCCCGTTCCAAAATCATCAATGGCCAGTTCAATACCCAGGTCACGGATACTCTGCAAGACCGTAATTGAATGTTCTGGATCCTCCATCACGAAGCCTTCCGTGACTTCCAACTCCAGCCACTCTGGTTGGCAGGAATAGTCCTCCAGGATCCTGGAAATCGTCTCTAACAGGCCTTGTTTCTGTAGCTGCTTCGCGGACAGGTTAACAGACACCCGCCCGGGTCGAATACCCTGTCGCTCCCATTCAGCCAACTGACGACAGGTGGCAGACAAGACGTATTCCCCGATTGGCACTATCAGTCCATTATCCTCGGCCAGAGGGATGAAACGCGCAGGTGAAACCAGACCCAGTTCCGGGTGCTCCCAACGAACCAGTGCCTCCAGGCCAATGATCTCTTTTGTCTTGAGGGAGACCTGTGGCTGATAGTAAACAACCAGTTCCTTTTTCTCGATGGCCCTGAGGAGATTGGTCTCCATCAAAATTCGCTCAAAGGCCTGCTCCGTCATATCCGAGGTATAGAACTGAAAGGTGTTACGTCCCTCCTCCTTTGCTCGGTACATTGCGGAATCAGCGTTACGCAATAACTCCTCTGCAATAATGCCATCCTGGGGATAAAGACTGATACCAATACTGGTGGTAATAAAAAACTCATGACCCTGTAGCACAAAAGGATCTTCCATGGCCTCGATCAGTTTCTGGGCAGTAACCGTTGCGTTCTGGGGCTTGTGCAACGACTCCATTATCACGGTGAATTCATCGCCACCCAGGCGAGAGACCGTATCCTCATTTCGTATACTGGACTGGAATCGTTGCGCTACACGACGCAGGAGTTCATCCCCCACGGTATGCCCCAGGCTATCGTTGATTTTTTTAAATCGATCAAGATCGATAAATAGTACGGCAATCTGATCCCCCATTCGCCGGGCCTTACTTATGGACTGTTCCAGTCGATCAATGAACAAGAGACGATTAGGTAATTCAGTAAGGGGGTCGTGATGGGCAAGATGCAGCAGATCTTCCTCGGCCCGCTTACGCTCGGAGATCTCTCTTTCCAGATCTTTATTGGTTGAGATTAACTGTCGCGTTCGCTCCTTTATCAGCTCCTCTCTCTGCTTGACCTCATTGCTCAGTTGCGCAACAAGATCCTTGTTTTCATACTGAAGCTCTATGGCCCTGCGAATATTAAAATTAGAATTTCTGGCTGTAGTAATGATCAGCATGGCATAAACAAGGGTCGCTGTGGCCAATACTAAGGAAAGGGTATCCCCAATGAGGAGCAGAATGACGACCATGCTAGTCAGCGGCGGAGATATATAAGCATAGAAAGCTGACATAATTGCGGGAAGCACAGATACCGCGGCCGCAACCACCCCCAGAAGAACAATGAGCAACAGGTTCTGTAGCCAGTAGATGTCTGACATCCAGTAGAATATTGATAGCCCGGACCATGCGATTCCGAGCAGCAGGGTTAACAGGGTATATCGATTCACCCATTGTTGCGGAGAATAATCATTGGCGTAATATTTATACCAGTACAGCAAGCCCACCCTGGCTAAGACCGTGAGCAGCATCAAGACGAACCAGGCAACGAGAAAGGGGTAATAAAGACTATTTTTCAGCACGATCAGCATCAATGCCGATATAAGAATAACCGCGACATTGGCTGAGAGTGAATTTTCATACAGTAACCGCACCTGATCCTTCAGGATCAATGACGCCCCCCGACTCCCTTCTAAATTGTTCATCATAATCTGGAGGAATCAGATGTTTAAGCAATATTGGATTGGATACATAAACCGCCTTCCTGGTCTGGCATTAATCGTTTTGTTCCGAAGGTGAACGTCCATCGCTTATAAATTTACTTAATAACATATAAATATAGTCCAAATCGAGGTTTTCGCTATTGAGAATAGTTAACCCCTTCATGGATCTGAGCCAGGTCATCTGTCGCTTAGCGAGCTGTCGAGTTGCCACTATACCTTTATGGTGCAGAGCCTCCTCATCATACTCACCCTCCAGACAGGCCCATACCTGTCGATATCCTACGGCACGAATCGAGGGCATAGAGGGATCAAGATCACCTCTTTCATAGAGTCTTTGCACCTCTTCGATCAGGCCATTGGCCAACATGTCATCAAACCGCTTCTCGATACGCCGGTGTAAGGAAGCACGCTCCGCAGGCAACAGCGCCAGACGCAGTACCCGATAAGGCAACTGGTACTCCTCCTGCTCACGATAATGATCGCTCAGGGACTTTCCAGTTAGTTCATACACTTCCAGGGCCCGTTGAATACGTTGTGGATCGGTCGCATGTATCCTTTGCGCAGATTCGGGATCGATATCGGCCAGGCGCTGATGCAGATATTGCAGACCATGCTCCTTCATTTCATGATTCAGTCGCGTACGAATCTCATTATCGGCCTCTGGCAGCTGAGACAATCCCTGCTCCAGGGCCCGGTAATAAAGCATCGTTCCGCCTACCAGCAGGGGTATCTTGCCTCTGGCAGTGATTTCATCCATCAGTCTCAGGGCATCCTGGCGAAATCGAGCCGCTGAATAGGGTTCGCGGGGATCGAGAAAATCAATCAGATGGTGGGGGCAGGCAGCCAGCTCTTCAGCAGAAGGTTTGGCCGTACCGATATCCATTCCCTGATAAACCAGGGCTGAATCTACACTGATGATCTCGACCGGAAAGGTCTCCGCCAGGGCCAACGCCAGCCCTGTCTTGCCACTGGCCGTTGGACCCATAATAAAAATAGCCGGCGGATAGGGTTGACTCATTGACCTCTAAGAAACAGTTTATCAAGCTGATCGATACTGAGCTGTACCCAGGTTGGGCGACCATGATTACACTGCCCACTGCGTTCGGTCTGCTCCATGTCGCGTAACAGGGCGTTCATTTCGGGCAACGTCATCTGCCGATTGGCGCGTACCGAACCATGACAGGCCATGGTCGACAGGACTTCATTCATGGCCTCCCTGATCCTGCTGGACTGGCCATGAGTCATCAGATCGGATAGCACATCGCGCACCAGGGTCTCGGCATTTTCCCGTTTTAAGAGGCTGGGCACACTACGAATCACTATCGCCTGCTCATCCATGCGATCCAGCTCAATACCCAACTCCTGGAACATCGCATGTTGAATCTCGGCCTGATCGGCTTCCCCCTTGCTGACCGCAATGCTCATTGGAACCAGCAGCGGTTGACTGCTAATGCCACCTGCTTCCCAGGATTGCTTGAGACGCTCATAGGTAATGCGTTCATGGGCCGCATGCATGTCCACAATCACCAGACCTTCACGATTCTGCGCCAGTATGTAAATACCATGAAGTTGCGCAATCGCGTATCCCAGGGGGTGCTCCTGCGCCGACTCGGCCTCAGTTACAGGCGACTGGCCACCCTGCTGTTTGTTCAATATATCGTCAAAAGGAACATGTAGCGCTGCATACACCGCCATTTCTTCCTGAATATTCCTGACGGAAGAAGACTCCACGCTTTCGGTATAAGGGGACAACCCCGTGGACGGCAAACCCTGGGCTGACCAGGAAGTGGCGGCCGCCTCATTCTGCTGTTCGGCCGGCTTTAGCCCTGCAATGGCCCGATGCAGGCTTCGGTACAGAAAATCATGCACGCCTCGAGATTCTCTGAAACGCACCTCATGCTTAGTAGGATGCGCATTGACATCGACCAGTGCTGGATCGAGCTCAAAAAAAAGGACATAGGCAGGATGGCGCCCATGAAACAGGACATCCTGATAGGCCTGCCTCACGGCATGGGTAATCACCTTGTCACGAACCATACGACCGTTGACATAAAAATACTGCATATCGGCCTGGCTACGTGAGAAGGTCGGGAGCCCCATCCAGCCCCAGATCCTGAGCCCTCCCTGGTCATGATCAATTAAGACAGACTGCTCAATGAAACTGTCTCCACAGATCCTGGCCAGGCGTTTTTCCTGCTCCAGGCGATCGGTCGCGGCGGGTAATTTGAGCACGACTTTCTGGTTATGGCGTAATTCAATACCCACCTCAAAGCGGCTCAGGGCGATACGCCTGACCAGCTGTTCAATATGACTGAACTCGGTACGCTCGGTACGTAAAAACTTTCGCCGGGCCGGCACATTAAAAAACAGGTCTCGAATATCCAGGGTGGTTCCCTGGGGATGGGCCACTGGCTCCGGCTCCTGCAGGGAATCACCACCATCACCGCGTACCGTCCAACCGGATTCCACCCCCTGGGCCCGAGAACTCAGAACCAGTCGCGAGACCGAGGCGATACTGGGAAGTGCTTCGCCACGAAACCCCAGACTGGCGACCTGTTCCAGGTCATCCAGGCTGCTGATCTTGCTGGTCGCATGACGACTCAGGGCCAGCCCCAGTTCTTCGGGTGGTATCCCGCAGCCATCATCACGAATACGCAGCCGACGCATTCCTCCTTGTTCGACTTCGATCCAGATTTGCCGGGCACCGGCATCCAGGCTATTTTCAAGCAATTCCTTGACGACAGAGGCCGGTCGTTCGACGACTTCGCCAGCGGCGATCTGATTTATGAGCTGAGGTGGTAACTGACGTATCGACACAGATGACTTTTCAATCGAAAAGCTCGATTGTACTTGGATGGACACCTGGGGGACAGGCTAATTACCTCCTGGTGTCCATCAGAGAAGATTTAGGCCCCTTGAACAGGTCGGAGCCTCAGCCCAGATGTTTTGTCTGCAGCGTTGCCAGCAGACTATCTGCCGGCGCATTATCCTTGAAATAATCACGCACCCCTTTCATCAGGGCCTTGGCGATCTTTTCCTGATAGGCATTGGTGCGCAGGCGTTTTTCTTCCTGGGGATTTGAGATAAAGGCCGTTTCGACCAGGACCGACGGGATATCCGGCGATTTCAGTACCGCAAACCCGGCCTGCTCGACACGACGGCTGCGCAACTTGGTAATACTCTTGAGATTGGCCAGCACATCATCGGCAAAATCGAGACTTTCTTCGATCGTGTGGTCCTGGGAAAGCTCAAGCAGGACCGAGGCCAGCTGTTCATCCATATCACCCAATTGCACACCACCGACCAGGTCGGCCTCATTTTCGCGCTTGGCCATGAAGCGTGCGAGTTCACTGGTCGCTCCATTTGAGGACAACACATAGACCGAGGATCCACCAACACGACGATCATTTGAGGCGTCCGCATGGATGGAGATAAACAGGTCCGCCTTGTGCGTACGTGCCTTTCGAATACGATCACGCAGAGGCATAAAGACGTCGCTATTTCTGATCATGATGGGCTTCATACCCTTCTGGCGACGCACCTCTCTTTCCAGTTTACGTGCAACCTTGAGCACAATATCCTTCTCACGTGTGCCACGCTTACCGACCGCACCCGGGTCTCTGCCACCGTGACCGGCATCGATGGCGACTATGACGTCTCTTTTTCTGTTGGTGGCCTCTTTGGCAGTGATAACCGGTCGGGTATCGGCTTTCTGCCCGGATCTGAGCAAATCAACCACCAGACGATATCCACTGCCCTTACCCGGCTTGAGCAGGAAACTACGCGCCGTTAGCTTTTCTCCAAGATCCAGCACCATACGCAGGTCACCCAGATTGCGCTGGGCATGACGTATAGAACGAACGGATTTCGTGGTCGACGTATGGACCTTAAAGGTCTTGGCGTTATAAGCACCCTTGAGATCAATGACCACACGTTCGGGATTATGCAGGGCAAACAGGCTGTGCTCGACGGGGCCAGACAGATCGAAGACCACACGTGTCACTTCCGATGTCTCCGACATGCGCACACTTTTTACCTTGACGGACTGGGCCGCAAGCAAAACACTCGGTGAGGCCATCAGGCCCATGGCAGCCAGTCCACTCATTGACATCATTCTGGCCAAAAAGTGGCGGCGTGGAGATAAGTCTTTTTCCCCGGTCACGATCTGCCCTCCCAAACAGCGGTTTCTTTACCTCATAGTGTGTACCATTCGGAGGAAAAATCAAGGCTTTTTATTAATAATTTTATGAAGATAGATGATAAAGCTATAAAGTCACTTTAGATCCATACTCGCTACGATCTGCTCACCCCAGGCGGAATGGGCAGTGATCTGCACCTCCCTGCCCTCGTCCTGATGGCTGATATTCAACTCTATATCGGCCTCTGGAATCACACCTGTACCCTGATCTGGCCATTCGATAAGGCACAAACTGTCACCAGAAAAATACTCACGAATACCAATATATTCGAGTTCTTCAGGGTCTGATAATCGATATAAATCAAAGTGATAGATATTCCAATTGGGTAATTCGTAAGGCTCTACGATGGTGTAGGTCGGACTCTTGACTGCAGTCTGCACCCCTGAGAAGCGCAGCAACCCACGGACCAGGGTGGTTTTTCCTGCCCCAAGATCTCCCCTCAGGTAAATGACGCCACGATGGATACTCCCCATCGATCTGGCCAGCTCGGCGCCCAGCCGCATCATCCCGGCCTCATCGGCTACCTTCAGGAAAACACTATCACCCATCAATTGACACCCTGGCGGATGAATCTCAGAAGATCGGTGGCGATCATACCCCGCTCTCCCGCTTTCGCGGCCTGGTCTCCAGCCCAGGCATGGAGACAGACACCCCGTTCAGCGGCTGAGATCAAATCCAGTTTCTGGGCCATCAACCCACCAATCACACCGGTAAGTATGTCTCCCATACCGGCCGTCGCCATTCCCGGGTTCCCCTCGGAACAGAGCGAGAGCCCCTCTTCGGAAGCAACCATGGTACCTGCCCCTTTGAGTACAGCTACGGCCTGATAGCGCTCATGGAGACGATGGGCCGCACTAAAACGATCACGCTGGACGTCATGACTGCTCAAGCCCAGCAGCCGTGCAGCCTCAGCGGGATGCGGTGTGAGTACCCAGTCCCCACCTTGCCTGGGGTAGTGCGCCAGAAGGTTAAGGGCATCTGCGTCCAGCACCATCGGCAGGGGTTGATCGATTACCGACTCGAACAGCTCCCTGGCCCATTCGGTCTGTCCCAGCCCAGGGCCCAGGATGACGCAACTGCTCTTTTCCACTAAAGGCAGGACCTCGTCTGCGGTCAAGATCCCCTGACTCATGAGCTCGGCTTGATGCATCGGGATCAGGGCGGCATGATCTGGATGGGTGGCAATCGTTACTCGCCCAGCGCCAGCCCTCAATGCCGCGGTCCCTGCCATGATGGCCGCGCCCGGCATACCGGGACCACCACCGATAATGAGCACATGGCCAAACAGACCTTTATGGGCATTGAGGCGACGCTTAGGCAGGACCTCGTTATAGTCCTGGTGATCAATTAATCGGGCCGATGCCTTAATCCTGTGATAGACCGACTCAGGGATACCCAGGTCATCAAATATCACCCTTCCACAATAATCCAGTGATCTACCGGTATAGAGCCCCTGCTTGCGACCAACAAAGGTAACGACGATATCCGCCCCAACGGCCCCGCCCAGTGGTGAGCCCGTGTCGGCATGGATACCCGAGGGGATATCCACACTCAATACGGGCCTGCCCTGGTACTTAATCGCATGGATACACGCCAGGTAGTGGCCTTCAACCGGACGTTGCAGACCAGTTCCCAGCAGGGCATCCACAATGACATCTGATTCTGGAAGGCGCTTTTCCCATCTATGCTCGACACCTCCGGCCTCAATGAAAGTCTGACGAGCCAGGGCGGCATCCCCCCTGATCTGTTGGGGATCCCCCATCTGTATAAGGTGCACATCCAGACCCGACCTGAGGGCCAGTGTTGCCACAACGTATCCATCGCCCCCATTGTTCCCCGGGCCACAGCAAACCAGAATGCTGGAGGCCTCCGGCCAGGCCTGAGTCAGTTCGTTAAAACAACGCGCCCCCGCCCTCTGCATCAGAGTAATGCCCGGTATGCCTTCTTCCTCAATGGCCAGGCGATCCAGTTCACGGACCTGGTCAGCGGTATATAATGCATCTGCTCTCTTTTCCATGGCCCACAATCTGACACAAACCGTCCAGGCTTTCCATGTCCCAACTCGATTTCAATAACGTAGCTAATCAGATCAGGGCCTGGAGCAAGGAACTGGGCTTTGACGCCCTGGGTATCACTGATCCTGATCTCACACGTCATGAAACCCATCTACAACAATGGCTGGATTCCAGGCATCAGGGAGAAATGGAATATATGGCACGCCATGGGATGAAACGTGCTCGCCCGGAGGAACTCGTTCCTGGCACGGTACGCATCATCTCGGTGCGCATGAATTACCTGCCACCGGCCGCCAGATCGCCACATGAGGTTTTGCGGCAGGGTTCTTTGGGCTATGTCTCACGCTATGCCCTGGGCCGTGATTACCACAAACTTATGCGTCATCGTCTTCAGAAACTGGCCCGGCGTATCGAAGAGCTAGTTGGCCCCTATGATTACCGAGCCTTTGTGGATAGCGCCCCGGTGCTGGAGAAGGCCCTGGCTGAAAAATCCGGTCTGGGATGGATTGGCAAACACAGCAACCTCCTGTCGCGCGAGGCCGGTTCGTGGTTTTTCCTGGGCGAGCTCTTTACCAACCTGCCCCTGCCCATCGATAACCCCGTCACGGAACATTGTGGTCGCTGTACGGCCTGCATCGACATCTGCCCAACCCAGGCCATTATTGCGCCCTACCAGGTCGATGCCCGACGCTGCATCTCCTATCTGACGATTGAGCTTCGTGGCCCCATCCCCCTAGAGTTTCGTAGCCAGATTGGCAATCGCATCTATGGATGCGATGACTGCCAACTGGTTTGTCCCTGGAATCGATTTGCTCAAACCACAGCACTGAATGACTTTAGTGCACGCCACGGACTGGATGCGCCCAGTCTCATAGATTTATTTAACTGGGACGAGCAGACATTTCTTCGAAACATGGAGGGTTCAGCAATCCGCAGAATCGGTCATGAAACCTGGTTAAGAAACATTGCCGTCGCCCTGGGCAATGCCCCCAGTTCACCCGAAATTATCGCTGCCTTAGATAAACGGATACCTGATGTCTCGCCCATGGTGCAGGAACATATACGCTGGGCCCTGGATCAGCATGGATCAACCGTGCTCGAGTAATGACCTGGTCGGAAAGCGGCCCACAGTTAGTGGGCTGAAACTGAATCTATTTTTTACGCAAGGCCTTGTAGTAATTAATCAGGCCATTGGTCGAGGGATCGTGCGTGTCGACAGGCTGGTCATCTTCCAGCTGCGGCAGGATATTCCCGGCCAGGATCTTACCCAGCTCAACGCCCCACTGATCAAAGGAATTCAGGTTCCAGATAATCCCCTGTACAAATACCTTGTGTTCATAAAGGGCAACAATGGATCCCAGGGTCCTGGGCGTAAGCTGTTTATAGAGCAGACTATTACTGGGCCGATTCCCTTCAAAGACCTTGTGTGACAGCAGTAATTCTTTCTGCTCTTCGCTCAGACCCTTTCCTTTTAATTCCTCACGCGCCTCTTTCACGGATCGGCCCTGCATCAGGGCCTGGGTCTGGGCGAAGAAATTGGACAGTAACTTCTGGTGATGATCTTCCAACCCGTACTGGCCTTCCGAGGCGGCCAGAAAATCAGTGGGGATGAGCTTGGTCCCCTGATGAATCAACTGGTAAAAGGCGTGCTGCCCGTTGGTGCCCGGTTGTCCCCAGATCACCGGCCCGGTACTGTAACCGACACGACGACCAGAACGATCGATGTACTTGCCGTTACTTTCCATATCCAGTTGTTGCAGATAAGCCGGCAGCCACTGAAGCAACTGATCGTAAGGCAAGATGGCATAGGACTCGGCATTAAAAAAGTTGTTATACCAGATACCGATCAGGGCCATGATAACCGGCATGTTGTGCTCGATATCGGTGTTCAGGAAGTGCTCATCCATGGCATGCGCGCCATCCAGCAGCTCCTCGAATCGATCCATACCGATGGCCAGCACAATCGACAGACCGATGGCTGACCATAGCGAATAACGGCCGCCGACCCAGTCCCAGAACTCGAACATATTGGCCGTATCGATGCCAAAGTCCTTGACCATTTCGGCATTCGTACTCACTGCCACGAAGTGCCTGGCGACCGCGGACTCATCGCTCAGGGCATCCAGCAACCAGGCCTTGGCCGTGTTGGCATTAGCCAGTGTTTCCTGAGTCGTGAAGGTCTTCGACGCGATCACAAAAAGGGTGCGCTCTGGATCCAGCGTAGCGAGGGTTGTGGCGATGTGAGCCCCATCAACATTAGAAACAAAGTGCACGCGTAGATCTTCACGCTGATAAGACTGCAGGGCATGACAGATCATCTTGGGGCCAAGGTCAGACCCGCCTATGCCGATGTTGACGATATCGGTAATGGTCTTGCCGGTATGTCCCTTCCATTCGCCACTGCGCACAGATTCGGAAAATACGCGCATCTGCTCAAGCACCGCATTGACATCGGGCATGACATCCCGGCCGTCCACCATGACGGGTCGAGAAGACCGGTTACGTAATGCAACATGTAATACGGCACGATCCTCAGTATGGTTGATCGCCACCCCACTGAACATCAGTTCGCGCCATTCCTCCAGATCCATCTCATGAGCCAGCTCGAAGAGGCTACCAAGGGTCTCGTCATTGATTCTGTTTTTAGAATAATCCAGCAAAATATCCTCAAACTTGAGAGAATATTTCTCAAATCTCTTGGGGTCCTCTGCGAAGAGATCCCGCATATGAAACTTCTTCTTGGCATCGTAATGCGCCGCCAGCGCATGCCAGGCATGCGTTTGGGTTGGTAATGTCATAAGAACACGTTACTCCCTAAATTTAAGGTTCCGTTCTAGATAACTGACATGACTCGGGGAGAGTTAATGATATGATGTCACACAGAGATTATTTACGGTACTAAATTATCCGCCCATCCGGATGATTCAGATCAAAGAATATAAAAACCAGTTTATGAACATCCTATTTGCCAGCAGTGAAGCACATCCTTTAATCAAGACCGGTGGTCTGGCCGATGTTAGTGGAAGCCTCCCTCCTGCCCTGCGTCAACTCAGGCAGGATTGCCGACTGATCCTGCCCGGCTACCCTGTGGCTATAGAAAAGGCGGGCGACCTGAAGGTCGTGGCAGAGCTTGAATTCCCCGGCTATAGCGGTCCTGCGCGAATCCTGGAAGGACTCCTGCCTGGCACCAGGGTCCCTCTCTACCTGGTTGATGCGCCCCTGTATTTCAATCGCGCCGGCGACCCCTATCGTGCCTCCAATGGTCATGACTGGCAGGATAACCATCAACGCTTCGCTCTGTTCTCACTGGCCATTGCCAGCCTGGCAATGGATCAGGCAGGACTGGACTGGAAACCCGACATCCTGCACTGCAATGACTGGCAGACGGGACTAGCCCCAGCCCTGATTCATGACCGCCATGATCGTCCTGTGAGTATCTTCACTATTCATAACCTGGCTTATCAGGGTCTGTTTCCTCTGCATGCCTTCCATGAACTCTCGCTGCCGCAACATCTGTGGGCACCGCATTACATGGAATTCCATGGTCATTTCTCATTCATCAAGGGTGGCCTGGTCTTTGCCGACCACATCACCACCGTCAGCAAGACCTACGCCGAGGAGATTCGCAGCCAGGAATATGGTTATGGCCTTGAGGGACTGCTGGAATATCGAAAGGACAACCTCAGCGGTATCCTGAATGGCATTGACACCAGGACCTGGAACCCTGAAAAGGACAAATACCTGGAAGCCAATTACAGCCTCGATGACCTGGGCGGCAAACAGCAGAATAAATTAGCCATACAAAGGGCAATGGGCCTGCAGGAAAACGCGGACATTCCCCTCGTCAGTCATATAGGACGCATGGTAGAGCAAAAAGGGGTAGACCTGATTCTCCATGCCATGAGGACACTCCTGGAGAGAAGATCGATTCAGCTTGCAATGCTAGGAAGCGGGGAAAAACATTTTGAACAACACGCGCTTCAGTTACAGGCGGATTATCCAGGGTCTGTAGGGGTACATATCGGTTACAGCGAACAACTTGCGCATCTGATCGAGGCCGGTGCAGACCTGTTTCTCATGCCCTCACGGTTTGAACCCTGCGGGTTAAACCAGATGTACAGCCTCAGATACGGTACCCCGCCGGTGGTCCGGCGCACCGGGGGCCTTGCCGACACCATCGTGGATACCACCCCCGAGACCCTGGCGGCTGGCAGAGCCAACGGCTTCAGTTTCGATCTACCTCACGTCGATGAGCTAATCGCATGCACAGAGCGCGCCCTGGATTGCCTGACAGACAAAAACTGCCATGACTCATTGATTTATAACGGAATGTCTCAGGATTTCAGTTGGGAGCGCAGTGCTCGGGAGTATCTCGACCTCTACAGGCAACTGATGTAATCAACGTTTTACTGACTTAACAGGCCACGCATTAACGGTATAATGCGCGGCTGCTTTGACCTTAACAGGGGGAATACACTGATAGCCCACTCTGGTGATCCCGGGGTTGCGCCCTCAGTGTGCACTGATTTATGAACACCATCGCTCAATACAATCCCATCAACGACAAGCTATTACGCGCCCGCGTCAAACTACTGGGTAAGCTGTTGGGTAACATCGTCCGCGTACACGCCGGACAAGATGTCCTGGACAACGTAGAACGATTGCGTAAAGGCTATCTTCAGCTACGTGATCAGAACGACGATCATAAGCGTGAGGAGCTGATGGCGTTAATCGCCAGTCTGGATGCCGTTACCCTGGAACTGGTTATCCGTGCCTTTAACACCTATTTCGTGCTGGTCAATCTTGCAGAAGAGAGCTTTTCTCACCGCTGGCGCAGAAAGCAGATGTCCACCGGGGGGCCGCTCTGGAAAGGTTCTTTTGATATCACCATCAGGGAATTTTTTGCGCAGGATGTCTCGGCCCAGGATATCGAGAAACTGCTTAACAGCCTCAACTATCAGCCAGTCTTTACGGCCCACCCTACCGAGGCCAGACGTCGTACCATCATGGAGGCCCAGCGACGTATCTTCGTCACCGGCCAGCTGCTTGACGATCACCGCCTCAGTAGCGAACAGCGTCAGGACATTACCGAAGAACTGGAAACCCAGATCCTCATCCTCTGGCGCACCAATGAGGTTCGTTCGAAAAAACCGGAAGTGGTCGACGAGATCAAGTACGGCCTGTTCTACTTCCAGGAAAGCCTGTTCGAGGCCGTCCCTCTGACCTATCGTTATGTGGAACGCGCCTTGCGTCGCACCTATGGCCTCAACCCCGATGGCTCACCGCTGGTGAAGACCCCCAGCTTCCTGAGCTTTGGCTCCTGGATTGGCGGTGACCGCGATGGCAACCCCAACGTGAAACCTGCCACGACCGCAATGGCCGTTCGTCTGCAGATGGAAGAAGTCCTGGTTCAGTACCTGAAACTGGTCAACGGCCTGCGTCATCTACTGACCCATTCCATCCTGTGGTGTACCCCTTCATCCGAGTTTCTGGAAAGGCTTGAGGCCGATAGTGCCATGAGCAAGGCCGTATTTGGTAGCAACCCCGACAGTTATAGTAACGAGCCCTATCGTCGCAAGCTCTATTTCATGCGCTATCGACTCAAACAGACACTGGACGTGGTACGCAGACGTATAGGCGGTGAAAAGGCCGTCCTTACCTCTCATGCCTATACCTCGGCCAAGGAATTACACAGCGATCTGATGGCCATATATGATTCCCTGATCAGCCATGGTGATCGTTCCGTAGCCGAAGGCAAGCTCAAGGACCTGATTCGCCTGGTCGAGACCTTTGGTTTCAACCTGCAGTATCTCGATATTCGTCAGGAATCAACCATCCACACCCAGACGGTGACCGAGGTTCTGGCACTATGGCCCGAGATGTCGGACTACACCTCGCTCAGTGAAAGCGAACGTATCCAGACGCTCGCCAGCCTTATCGATCGTGACGAATTACCGGATTACGACCGCTCGGCCCTGACTCCCATGTCCCTGGAGACCCTGGAAGTCCTCGACACCATGGTACAGATGCAGGAAGAGACCGGGGAAAACCCCTTTGGCAGCTATGTGATCTCAATGACGCATACCGCCAGTCATGTCATGGAAGTCATGTTCCTGGGTCGTCTGACCGGACTGTTAGGCAAGGACGAGTCCGACCAGCGTTACTGTCATATGGTCGTGGCCCCCCTGTTCGAGACCATCGAGGATCTCAAACACGTCAAGGAAGTACTCACCAACCTGCTCGATAATGCCACCTATGCCGCATTGCTCAAGACCTCGGGTAATGAGCAGGAAGTCATGCTGGGCTATTCCGATTCCTGTAAGGATGGCGGCATACTGGCATCAACCTGGAACCTCTATGAGGCCCAGAAAACCATCCTCCAGATCACCGATGCCCACGGTGTAGAGTGCAGGCTGTTCCATGGTCGTGGCGGCACCATCGGTCGTGGTGGGGGGCCTACCCATGACGCCATCCTGTCCCAACCTCCGGGTACCGTGCATGGCCAGATCAAGTTCACTGAACAGGGTGAAGTTCTGTCCTATAAGTACAGTAATACCGAGACGGCTGCCTATGAACTGTCGATGGGAGCCACGGGTTTGATGAAGGCCAGCAAGGGACTGATTGGCCCGATCGATCATGATAGTGAGGAAGGCATACAGATCATGAACGATATCGCGCGCCTGGGTGAAGAGGCCTATCGCGACCTGACCGATCGTACCGAGGGTCTGCTCGATTACTTCTATGAAATAACCCCCGTGGTGGAAATCGGTCAGCTAAACATCGGCTCAAGACCCTCGCATCGAAAGGTGGGCAATCGATCCAAGTCCTCCATCAGGGCCATCCCCTGGGTCTTTGGCTGGGCACAATCACGTCATACCATTCCGGCCTGGTATGGTATCGGAAGCGCCCTGGAGGCCATGCGTAAAAATAATCCCGATATCCTGCCTATGTTGCAGACCCTGTATCGTCAATGGCCGTTCTTTAACGCCCTGTTGGGCAATGCACAAATGGCCCTGACCAAGGCCAATATGAAAATTGCCGAGGAATATGCCGACCTCTGTCAGGACCCTGACCTGGCCAGACAGGTCTACCAGCGCATCAAGGACGAGTTTGACTGTACCAAGAAACAGATCCTGGACGTCTCCGGTTATAAGAACCTGCTGGATGATGTCCCGGTACTTCAGGTCTCGCTGGAGCGCCGTGACCCTTATCTGGACCCGCTGAACCATATCCAGATCATCCTGCTGTCTCGTCATCGTGACGCCGAGCTGGATCAGGAGGCCCACGAGCTGTGGTTAAGTCCTCTGTTGCGCACCATCAATGCCATTGCTGCCGGGATGCGCAACACCGGTTAAGGCGCATAAAAAAAGGCCGCCGGTACAGGCGGCCTCAAAGCGAGACACACTACTATCTAAGGAGACTTCCTAACGAGAAGCGGTTAAGGATTGCTGTACCTTCAGCTTCTTGACATGGGCCTTGGCAATGGGATGCCCCTGCTCTGCGGCACGCTCATACCAGGACACGGCCAAGTCCAGATCACGAGGTACACCCAGCCCCTGTTCGTACATTTCTCCGAGGCGATTCTGAGCAACAGACCACTGCTGTTCGGCCAGGGTTTGAAAATATTCGGCGGCTCGACGGGCATCCCTTTCATGTCCATTACGGCCATGCAGGTAATTCATACCTACTTCGTACATCAGCACCGGGTCAGCCTGATCTACAGGGGCTGCCATTGATGTCGTCGATAACAACATCAATCCAGTAATACTTAAACTGATTAAACGTCGCATGATTATCTCCCTCCCTTTCAATTTCATCCTAGCGCTTTGCAGAAGACAAACAAGTCAGTCTTGCCCAAAGGGTTAACCCCCTCACACTCTTTTAGGGATTCATTGCACAAATCTGGTGGATTTAAGACCAAAGGACAACATGGAATATCCAAATTGGTGCAATGAAAAATCTTCATCTGGCCCTATAAAATTCTGGCAGTTGAGTGGAATCGCTCTTAAAATACGTACTTAGGTATCAATTACAGAATAAAAGAAAGATCTGGCACGAAATGTGTAAAGTTTCTGTCATAAACACTGTCTAAAATTGTGCGAATTATTATTAAACTGCCAGGAGATCAATGAAATGAAAATGCAGGAAATACGAGAAATTGCTAAGTCACAGGGCCTCAAGACCGGCAAACTGACCAAGGTAGCCCTGGTCAGAGCCATTCAGGAAAGCGAGAACAACAGCCCCTGCTTTGCCACTGACTGGGTCAATAGCTGCGGACAGGAACAATGCCTCTGGCGTGAAGACTGCATCAAACTAGCCAAGAAAACCAGCTGATTGTTCTTATTAAATTTATTGCTGCTCAACCAGATTGAGATAATCACCCAATATGGCATCCAGTTGCTGTGGACTGAGGATATGGGGTCCGGTGAGGGCCTGGTAATCCCCAAAGGCGTAACGATATCGGCAGGTAATATCTGCTGCCTCTACCCCGGAAAGGGTCTCTAACTGATAGCGCTGTACTAAATCACAGTCTTTACGAGAACACATGTCATCAAACCAGCTAAAGCCCGTGATGCGATAACGTCCTTCCTCCCAGTACCAGCTTTGTGGCTGGGATGCCCCCTTGATGCGAATATTACAATAATCATCCCAAATCGTGATCTCGCGCTGGGTCACCTGCTCACCATATTGAAACCAGGCGGAAAAATGATCGGCACGCATCAGGATGGGGGTGCCAACCACGATTTCCTTGTTCGCAAACTCAACTGGCACAGATCTTGATGACATCCCCGCACAACCTGTCAGGATGATTACCAAGAGGGTCAAAACTGGTATTTGCACAGTTGTCATCTCATTCGCTATCGAACGTAATTTCCAGATAATTGCCTACGGTATATTTAAAGGTCTGAACGGTAATTGGACCGATATCACTTTCATTATAGTAGCCAGATTGCGTACATTCGATTCGGGTAGCAGGCGGGCCATTGATGGTACTTAGAAAAAGGGCTGTAGTCAGGGTAAATTGGCTATCACCATTAGCAAATTCATCGTGACTGGTTTTGATGACACGATATCGCCCGTCCTTGACTTCCTCATTAGGGGTTTTTTTAAAAACGAGCCTGCACTTGGGATCGGTACTACCAACGGTAAACCAGCCGGCCTTTTGCCCCTTTTTAAAGTCTACCGTATGACTACCGGCATAGAACGACTCTGTAATTTCGACGACCGCACCCTTGGCAACACGATAGAGTTCCGGGGAACCTCCATTACTACCTGCAAGGGCCACCGAAGATATAATCAATAACATGAGACTCAGCACGATGTTTCGCATTTCCCAGGCTCCTGTTTTAAGGGGAAGATGACTTGATAATTTCTGCTCAAACATTAGCATAAAAGCGCGATCATGACCGATATACCAAATATTGATAGTATTCTGGGAACCTTAGGCCTGCTCATGACAGGGCTTTTATCCGGCGTACTGTTGTCAATGGCAATCCTGATCTTCTTTTCTGGCCGGTTTATTCCTCAGGCCGAGGTCTTGAGGAAGGGGGCATCCCTTTTTTTCTGGTTATCTTCCATACTGTCACTGATTGCCGCGTTTAGCAGTGCCCTGACGGGGAATGGCGACGCCGGTTTCCTCTTGGGTATCATCGCCATGAGCCTGATTTTCTCAAGAATTCATCTGTTACGACTGGCCATCAATAGCTGGAATGAGGGCCTGAGTGGTGATGCAGGGGGCATGCGAATGTATCGGCTCAATATAGGATTATTGGCCGCCCTGCTCTGTTGCCAGATCCTGGGCAGTCTGTGGGTCCTCGTTTTGCTGGGAACGAGACTCTAATCTAGTTCGCGTACCAGGCGAAATCCCAGATTCACATCCAGCTCATCCCTGAGGCGCGGCATCCGTGCCGCACTTCTTGCCATGACGGCTGGATCAAACCAGGAACCACCCTTGACAACGATCCTTTTCGGATCGGCAGTCTCTTTGGGCGATCCGTCGTGATGGCTCAGACAATGATGCGGCACCCAGGCAGTACTGGTGAACTCCTGCACATTACCATGCATCTCAAAAAGCCCCCAGTGATTATCGGCCAGACTCCCAACCATCAGGGCCTTGGGCATGGGGAGACACCGAGGTAAAAACCATCGCCTGCGGTCCCTGGCCTCGTTATAGGGAAAGGCCGCATTGAAATGGACATCTCGGCAACTCACACTCTTACCAAAGGAAAAGGGGGTGAGGGTTCCGGAACGACAGGCATACTCCCACTCCGCCTCGTTGGGAAGCCGATATGACTTACCGGTCTGATCTGAGAGCCAGTCGGCGTAACGCTGTGCATCGGCTATACGAATATTTATGACGGGAAAACGCCCTTCAGCCGAGATCAAATCCGGGCGAAAATACCAGCCAGTCTCGGAACGAAAGGCCTCAAACTGTTCCGCCGTAATGGTGTGTCGGCCCAAGGCAAAGGCCTTCTGAATGGTCACATAATGCTGCGGGGCCTCTTCGGGCCGATGACCGAATTCACGATGATTCGAACCCATTTCAAACGTGCCGGCTGGAATTACCGCCATTTCGGGTCCCTTGTTCCCATCTTTCATGACATCCTGAAAATAGCGATTCAGACCCAAAGATACGGCTGCCTGCCCCTGTAGCTTCCTCAGCCCCTCCCGATCCAGGTCGTGGATAAAGATCCTCTGACTGTTCCGAACATCGGTTTCAGATACGCTAGAACTCATATTCATGTTGCTATTCTCAACTCAAAAGGGCCATTCAAATGCCGACTCGATGGCGATTCAGGTTATTTTGGTCTAAATATCGGAATGGCGGATACATTTCAGGAGTTCAAAATGAACCTGCATACAGCAACAATAATAACGCTCTATCCACCACATTCAACTCCCCATAGACTGATGGCGGGGTTAATTATTCAGCATGAAGATCTGGGTTCCGTCGGTTATCAGATACAGCAATTACTACGCGCAGCAGGGGTACGCCCTGTGGCCAGCGCACCACAGAAATTATAAGCTGTGACAGAGGCGGCCAATCGGGCTCGTGATAAACTCGCTCTATGCCTGAAATCAGCCTAACCGGGATACATAGCTATCCCATTAAATCTACACGGGGTATCAGCCTGGATCAGGCGACCTTAGTTTCACGGGGCCTGGAATACGATCGGCGCTGGATGCTGGTGGACAGTCAGGGGCAATTCCTGACCCAGAGACAACTACCCCGCATGGCCCTGATTCATACGCATATCGAATCGGATGCCCTTCTTGTCTGTGCCCAGGGCCATTCCGACCTGGTCCTTCCTCTCGAGCTCAATCAAGGTGAAATTCTTGAGGTCCAGGTCTGGAAGGACCAATGCAGGGCCCTTGCCGCCAATGATGAGATTAATGAGTGGTTCAGCCAGTTCCTTCATCACCCCGTGAGACTGGTCTTTATGCCCGATGAGATGAACCGCCAGGTTGACCCTGGCTATGCGCGAAGCGGTGATATCACCAGCTTTGCCGACGGTTTCCCCCTGCTACTCATCTCTGAAGGTTCTCTGGCAGACCTGAATCAAAGACTGGACAGCCCTTTGCCCATGCGTCGTTTCCGGCCCAACCTTGTGGTTAAAGGTTGTCCGCCCTATGCCGAGGATCAATGGCAAACAATACGCATCGGAGGAATCCTGTTCGATGTCGTAAAGCCCTGCTCTCGATGTATCATCACGACCGTTGACCCGGAAACCGCAGAACACCATCCCGATCGAGAACCCCTCAAGACCCTGGCCACCTATCGGAAAAAAGACAAACAGGTCTTTTTTGGACAAAACCTGATTCATCGTGGTACCGGGTTACTGAGACTCGGTGATACGATTGAGATTATCGAGTCATCCTAGGCCAGGCTCTTGGCGACAATTTCATAGACATCCTGTGACAGGCCCTCATGGGCCATAATGCCCTGTAATTCCTTTTGCATCATTTGCTGGCGATCGGCATCATATCGACGCCATCTGCCAAAGGCCTTGACCAGACGTGCCGCAATCTGGGGATTCATCGCATCCAGCTCCTTCACGCGTTCAGCAAGAAACCGATAGCCCGCCCCATCCTTACGATGAAAACCGGTGGGGTTTGCCTGAGCAAATGCTCCAATCAGTGCACGGACCTTATTCGGGTTTTTCATACTAAACAGAGGATGGCCCATCAGCTCAACCACCCGCTCCAGGGTATCACTACGCTGAGACATTGCCTGCAGCCCAAACCACTTGTCCATAACCAGGGTATTGGTCTGCCAGCGATCATGAAAGTCCTTAAGACATTGATCACGAGCGATATGCTCCGCATGATTCAGGGCATGCAGTGCACCCATGCTATCGGTCATGTTGTCAGCCAGTTCAAACTGCTTGACCGCAGCATGGATAACCCCTTCCTTCTCGAGAGTGACGAGGTAAGATAGACACAGGTTTTTCAGACGACGTTCACCCATGGCCTCAGCATCCAGGGTATAGACCTGCTGTTTATCCGACAGGCCTTGCCACAGCGTCATGAAGGAATCTTCAAGTCCTCCAGCCAGAGTCTTTTGTATGAAGATGCGCACAGCATGAATGGCATCCACATCAACCTCCTGCATTTGTTCAGCGATATAGGCCTCCCCCGGAAGACTGAGGGCTTCAGCAACAAATGCAGGGTCTGACTCCGCATCCCTGAGTACCACTGAATAGGCTTCTATCAACGCTGGATCGAGGACCAGCTGATTACCGGCCTGATAGTCAGCAATCAATTCAAGGATCAGCTCCATGGCCAGCTTCTGCCCGGCATCCCAGCGATTAAAGTCATCCCGGTCGTGGGCCATTAGAAAGGCCAGTTGCTGGCGACTGTAGGGGTACTCAAGCCTTACCGGGGCGGAAAAACCTCGTAGCAATGAAGGCAGTGGTCTCTGAGTCACCTCCTGAAATTCAAAGGTCTGTTCAGCCTCGGTCACAACCAGCACTCGCTCGCTACCCGCGGGGCTGTCCTCTGTTGTTAATTGCAAGGGCATAGGCTGACCATCAGCGCCTAATAACCCCATCCTGACAGGTATCATAAAGGGCTGTTTTTCAGGCTGTTGTGGCGTTGCTGGACAGGTCTGGCTCAGTATCAGGCGATATTTCCCGGTTTCCTCATCCCATTCATCAAGGGCCGAAAGCACCGGCGTTCCGGCTTGCTCATACCAGCGACCAAACTGGCTGAGATCAACCTGATTGGCATCTGCCATGGCTGAACAAAAGTCGTCGGTAGTCACGGCCTGCCCATCATG
>JANTGN010000003.1 GCA_024762895.1 Thiotrichales bacterium | reverse complement strand
AATCCGGGCAATCCTGGGATACGGTTGTTTCAGGTCGCGATGTGAAACAGGCAGAGGCCATCACTCGTAATGAATCCGGTATGAACCCGGAACTGATTGGGCATGTCTTTCGCATGAATCATCCTCAGCCTGGCCCTGTGTTTTCAGGTCTTACACTTTCTAACCATGATTATGTCCTGGTTCGACTCAATCAGGTTGTGGATGGGGAAATCATTAGTAATGATTCCGGAGCAATTGCTGCCAGTGAAGGTCGTCGCTCCCTCGATGCGGTTTTAAATGCGCTTAAAGAACGCGCTGAAATCCGTATCTATAACGATAATCTATGACTCGAATCGCCTTACACTGGCAAATACTCATAGCCATCCTGCTCGCGGCCATTGCGGGTAGTCTGAGCGGCACCGAACAGGGGCTGTTCGGTGTCAGCTTCTATGCCCTCTATCAGTTCCTGGGTACCCTGTTCCTGAATGCCCTGAAGATGCTGATCGTGCCCTTGATCGTATCGGCCATTATTACCGGTATCAGTAATATAGGTCGTCATCAGGGCTTCGGTCGGCTTGGTATGAAGACCCTGAGTTACTATTTCTTTACCAGTCTAATGGCGATACTGACCGGTCTGTTTTTCGTGAATATGATTGCTCCGGGGGTAGAGTCGCAGCTGGGCGCGGCAGAAATACAGCAGTCACTGGCCGAGAAGGTGGGTAACAAGGGCGCCGATGATATCGTTGCCGTCTTTATCCGCATGGTGCCGCCCAATATCATATCGGCCGCGGCCGAGGGGCAGATGCTGGGCCTGATCTTCTTCAGTCTTTTATATGGTTTTTTCATCCATCGCATTCCGGCTGAATTTGGGCGTACCCAGGAGCAGTTCTGGAATGGTGTCTATCATGTGATGATGCAGATCACCGATCTGGTCATGCGTTTTGCACCGATCGGCGTGTTTGGACTGGTCGCCGCCGTGGTTGCCCGTACCGGCCTGGAAGAGTTCCAGGGCGTGTTCCTGTTCTTCCTGACGGTCTTGCTGGCATTGGCGACGCATATGTTCCTGACCTTGCCCCTGATGCTGAAATTCCTGGCGCGGGTAAATCCCCTCAGGCATTTCCAGGCCATGGCACCGGCGCTTTTGACGGCATTTTCGACCAGTTCATCTTCAGCTACCCTGCCTATCACCATGGATTGTGTGGAAAAAAATGCGGGTGTTTCCAACAAGACCTCCAGCTTCGTATTGCCGCTCGGTGCCACCGTGAACATGGATGGTACGGCCCTGTATGAGTGCGTGGCCGCCCTGTTTATTGCACAGGCCTATGGTCTTGAACTGAGCTTTGCCACCCAGTTTCTGATTGTTATCACTGCATTACTCACCTCCATCGGTGTCGCTGGTATTCCCTCGGCGAGCCTGGTCGCGATAGGCATCATACTGGGGGCCGTAGGCCTGCCCCTGGAAGGTATCGGCATGATCCTGGTAGTGGATCGAGTACTGGATATGTGCCGGACCTCGGTCAACGTCTTTAGTGATTCCTGTGGTGCCGTTATGATCGCGCGTAGTGAAGGAGAAGAGGGCATACTTCAGAAATAGTGTTGGCCCAGCCAGTCCTGTGCTGATCGAATCCGGTATCACTACATAAAAAAAGGGGGAGCCAAGGCTCCCCCTTTTTTGTTTCTGGTCATCGTCTCAGGCGGCGACGAAGTTGAACCCGGAGTCCACATAGGTGATCTCGCCGGTGATCCCGCTGGCCAGATCGGAACACATGAAGGCGGCGGCATTGCCAACCTCATCGATGGTGACGTTGCGGCGCAGCGGCGCGGTATCCGCGACATGATCCAGTAGCGAGCGGAAGTTGCCAATCCCTGAGGCTGCCAGGGTACGAATGGGGCCGGCTGAGATGGCATTGACGCGGGTGCCTTCCGGGCCGAGGGTGTAGGCCAGGTAGCGTACATTCGCCTCAAGGCTGGCTTTGGCCAGGCCCATGACGTTATAGCTGGGCATGGCGCGTACCGCACCGAGGTAGGAGAGGGTGAGGATGGAGGCGTTGCGTCCCTGCATCATCTGACGCCCGGCCTTGGCCAGGGCGGCGAGGCTGTAGGAACTGACGTCATGGGCGACGCGGAAACCCTCACGGGTGACGTTATCCAGAAAGTCACCTTCCAGCTCTTCCTTGGGGGCAAAGGCAACCGAGTGCACCAGACAGTCCAGGTGGTCCCAGTAGTCATCGAGGTGTTCAAAGGTAGCCTCGATCTCGGCATCACTTTCTACATTACAGGGCACCAGGATCTCCGAGCCGCACTCGGCAGCCAGTTTCTCAACGCGATCACGAAGACGTTCATTCTGATAAGTGAAGGCGAGTTCGGCGCCTTCACGTGCCATGGCCTTGGCAATACCAAAGGCGATGGAGCGGTTGCTGGCGACACCCACGATCAGTGCGCGCTTTCCCTCTAAAAAACCCATAAAGCTTCTCCCGGTTTATCTCATTATTGCCGTTATTGTGGCCAGCAGGACAGACGGAGCTTTCATGCTGTCTAAAAGCGTAATAATATTTGGCATTGTCATAACTTACAATCCTGTATCTAAAAAGGACTCTTCCATGGAGCGACGGCTCAGCTCACGCGATCTGCTGTATTTTGGTGGACTGGCAGTACTCTTTATTACCCTGATCCTGGTGATGTATATGATTGACCGCCAGTGGGACAAGATGTCACAGATGGAACAGGTCATGAGGGAGCAGGCCGGTGATCTGCAGGGGTTACGTAGTCAGATCGGTGATCTGTCAGCGCAAATTGAGCAGGGTGTCATCGTCGCAGCAGGCGATGGTAGTACTTCCAAGAGTGTAGGGGCTATTCCGGCGGCCTTTGAAAGGGCCTGGAATGCCACACAAAAGCCCGACTTTGCCAGGGGCGACTGGCATGTGAACGCCTTTGCGGTCAACCTCAAGAGTCTGACCCCCTTTATCTCTGGAGATGCCTATGCGGCCGAGGTGCAGGGTTATGTCTTCGAGACCCTGCTGACACGCAATCCCGAGACCCTGGAGTGGGAAGGCCTGCTTGCCCAAAGCTGGAGCGTTAGCGAAGATGGTCTGACTTTTCAATTTGATCTCAGGCCGGGGCTAAACTTTTCTGATGGTCAGCCCATCACGGCCGAGGATATAGTCTTTAGTTTTGACTTCATAATGAACCCGGTCATACAGGCACCACGGGAGCGGGCCTATTACGAAAAAATTAAGTATGTGAAGGCCCTGGCCCCCAATAAGGTCGAGTTTCACTTTGCCGAGCCTTATTTTAATGCCCTGTCATTGGCTGGTGGGTTGCAGGTGATGCCCAAGCATTTTTATTCGGTTTATCTGGACAAACCCAATGAATTTAACCAGTCCAAGGGGTTATTGTTGGGCTCTGGACCCTATCGCCTTGAAGATCCGACTGCCTGGTCTCCCGATAAGGGCAGGGTGGAACTGATTCGAAACCCTCGTTACTGGGGGCCGGTGCAGCCCACCTTCGACCGCATGATCTGGCGCGTGATTGAGAACGATAGTGCTCGACTGACGACCTTTCGTAATGGTGGAATCGATACCTATTCGGCTCGTCCTCGCGAATATCAGCAACTACTCAAGGATGAAGGATTAACCAAGATGGCGCGGCACTGGGAATATATGAGCCCGGTGGCGGGGTATAGTTATATTGGCTGGAATCAGAGGCGCCAGGACCAGCCCACCTGGTTTTCCGACAGGCGGGTACGTCAGGCCATGACCTATCTGATCGATCGGCAGCGAATCGTCGATGAAATCTTCCTGGGCTATGGTGAGGTGGCCGTCAGTCCCTTTAATCCGCGCAGCAAGCAACATAAACCCGGACTGGATCCGCGTTCCTACGATCCGGATAAAGGAATAGCCCTGCTAAAGGCGGCGGGATTCGAAGATCGTAACGGTGATGGCGTGCTGGAAGATGGGGATGGAAGGGCCTTTGAGTTCGAACTGGTCTATTTTCAGGGGAATGAAGATACCGGTCGTATGGTGCTATTTCTGAAAGATCTGCTGGCACGGGCGGGCATACTCCTCAAGCCCAAGCCCAGTGAATGGTCGGTGATGATTGATGTGCTCAAGAAACGCGATTTCGATGCCATCACCCTGGGCTGGACCAGTGGCCTGGAGACCGATATCTACCAGATGTTCCATAGCAGCCAGATTGAGGATGCAGGCAACAACACCACCTCTTTTTCGAATCCTGAACTGGACAGGTTGATAGAAGAGGCCCGCGCAACGGTCGATGAAGAGACCCGTATGCCCCTGTGGCAACAGGCCGAGGCCATCATGTTTGAAGAGCAGCCCTACACCTTCCTGATGCGTAGAAAGAGCCTGATATTCGTAGATCGGCGTATCAAGAATATCGAACAGACACGCATGGGGCTGAGCCTGGGTAATGTGCCCCTGGAGAATTATGTGCCCAAGGCCGAGCAGCGTTACCAATAACAGATCGGCATGGCCACTTATCTACTAAGACGTCTGTTACTGATGATTCCCACCCTGCTGGGGATCACCCTGGTGGTGTTTGTCGTCATGGCGGCCTCTCCCGGGGGGATCTCGGCCCAGAGCCTGGTTGAGGGGCAGAACCTGGATCCCGAGGCCAAAAAAGAGATCGAGGCTTATTACAACAAACTCTATGGTCTGGATGACCCGCCATATATCCAGTATCTTCGATGGCTGAATAATGCCTCTCCCATTGGATTTGTGTTCGATGAGCAAAATGAAATAGCGGGGTTTTCACTGGCCAAGGGTTCTGACCTGGGTCAGAGTTTTCGATATGGTCGACCCGTGCTGGATCTGCTGGGAGAGCGGGTGCCCATTACTATCTTACTCAATGTCCTGAGTATCCCGCTGGTCTATACACTGGCGCTGCTGGTTGGTGTTCGGGCCGCCATAGAAAGAGGGCGGACCTTCGATGTGAGTAGCGGGGTGATTATGCTTGGTCTGTGGTCGGTGCCGACCATGCTGGCCGGGGTATTGATGATCGGTTTTTTTGCTAATGATCAGTACTGGCACTGGTTTCCTACCGCCGGGCTCAGTGATCGACAGGCCCTGGACATGACCTTTATGCCTCACTGGACGAACCTGGGGGATGTCGGGCTACTCTTCCTGTCCATAGTTGTTTTCCTGTCCCTGTATCTTTACCTGGCCCGTCTTACTCATACGCAACTCAGGGCGGGACTGTTTGCGTTAACGGGGCTGGGACTGGGCCTGGCCATGGTGTCAGGGCTGACCGAGCACTATCAGAGCCTGCTGATGTGGATTCTTCTTCCCTTGCTTTTCGCTCTGTGTTCCGGCTGGTTTGCAACGACCGAATATGACCTCATGCGTGTGTTGGGTTTTGCCACGGCAGGCCTGGTGGTGGGTGTCCTGGTGGCAATATCGTTTATGCAGGGGACATGGGTGAGGGGATTTTTGTTAGATCGTATCTGGCACCTGGTCCTGCCGGTGCTATGTCTATCTTATGGCGGGTTTGCCGGTCTGGCCAAGCTGACCCGTACGGCCGTGCTGGAAAACCTGCTGGCCGATTATGCCCGTACGGCACGGGCCAAGGGTCTGTCAGAACAAGTGGTCCTGTGGCGCCATGTCTTTCGAAACAGTCTGTTGCCACTGATTACCGTGGCCGCCAGTCTGTTGCCCAGTCTGCTGGCCGGCTCAGTGATCGTCGAGAGTATCTTCAGTATCGAGGGGATGGGCAAGCTGGCGGTAGAGGCCGTGCAGACACGTGACAGGGAACTGGTGCTGTCCATTACACTCATTGGTGGCGTCCTGACCCTGATAGGCTATCTGGTGGCCGATTTACTGTATGCCATCGCCGATCCCAGGGTCAGTTATGACTGAATCCCTGAAGCGAAGCCGACAGAGTTACTGGCGCCGAATTCTGGGGGATACCTTAGTGCGCTGGGGTGCCCGGCTGGGACTGATATGGGTGGGCTTACTGGCCCTGGTCGCTGTTTTTGCTCCCTTTGTCGCAACGAGTATTCCTCTACTCGTCAGCCGGAAAGGCGTGATCAGTAGCCCGGTGCTGCACTACCTTACCCCTCTGGATGCCGTTTTATTGTGTCTTTTCCTGTCGGTAATCATCCTCTGGTGGCTACCATTGGGTCCGGGCAAAAAACTCCTGATCCTGATCGGCATTGGTCTCGTCAGTAGCATCGTGGCCATAGAATGGGTCGAGCCTCCTCGGTTGATCATCTATGAACAGTATCGCGCTGCCGAAAAGGCCGGTGATTATGACTGGGTGCTGAAGGCCCCGATACCCTGGTCACCCACAGACTATCTACGCGATTTCGGGGATACCGGCCTGGAAGGTCCCCTCGAGGACGACCAGCGTGCACACTGGTTTGGCACCGAGCAGAACGGCGCTGATGTCCTGAGCCGCATGATACATGCGTCTCGTATCGCCCTGGGTATAGGATTCGTGGCGACGGGTATCGCCATGTTGCTGGGCGTCATTATCGGTGGATTGATGGGGTATTTTTCCGGGGTTGTCGATATGATCGGCATGCGCCTGGTCGAGATATTTGAGGCCGTACCGACCCTGTTTCTGTTGCTGACCTTCGTGGCCTTCTTCGGTCGTAGTCTGTATATCATGATGGTCATTATTGGTATCACGAGCTGGCCGGGTTACGCCCGCTATGTGCGTGCCGAGTTTCTGCGCCTGCGTCAGCAGGATTTTGTCCAGGCCGCAGTGGCCTCAGGCCTGCCCCTGACATCCATCCTGTTTCGCCATATGTTGCCCAATGGGATGGGTCCCGTCCTGGTTGCAGCCAGTTTTGGGGTGGCTTCCGCCATACTGGCCGAGGCGACCCTGAGTTTTCTGGGGCTGGGGCTGGTTGGGGACCCATCCTGGGGGGAGATGCTGAATCAGGCGGTTCAGTCATCAAGCTTTAACTGGTGGATGGCTGCTTTTCCCGGTGGTGCCATCTTCTTGACTGTCTTTGCCTATAACCTGATTGGTGAGGCCTTACGCGATGCCATTGACCCCTATCTCGGGAAAGCCGGCTGATGCTCTTAAGCGTTGAGGATCTCAGGACATACCTGCGCAGCGATCAGCGCCTCGTCAAGGCAGTCGACGGTGTCAGTTTTACGATTGAACCGGGTAAGACCTTTTGCCTGGTGGGTGAGTCCGGGAGTGGTAAATCGATAACTGCCCTGTCCATCATAGACCTGCTACCCAGTGGCATTTGTGAACATCCCAGTGGTGCCATCCTTCTCCAGACCCTCAAGGGTGAGCGGCACAACCTGATGACACTGGATGAGTCGACCATGGAAGAGATTCGCGGTGCGCGTATCAGTATGATCTTCCAGGAGCCCATGACCTCACTCAATCCGGTCTTCACGATCGGGGAACAGATCCTGGAGGCCTTGTATATCCATTATCCCGAGTTCAACGATGAGGAGGCCTGGCAGAGGGCCCTGCAGGTATTAAGGGATGTGCAATTACCGGATCCTGAGACACGAATCCATGCCTACCCGCATCAAATGTCAGGGGGGCAGCGTCAGAGGGTTATGATTGCCATGGCCATGGTCTGTGAGCCAGATCTATTGATCGCTGATGAACCGACCACTGCGCTGGATGTCACCGTTCAGAAAGAGATCCTTAAACTCATGAAGGATCTCCAGCAACGTACGGGCATGGGGATACTGTTTATTACCCATGATTTTGGGGTCGTGGCCCAGATTGCCGATCAGGTCGGTGTGATGAAGGAGGGCAGGCTGGTTGAGGTTGGCGAGGTGCAGCAGATCATTCGACGTCCCGAGCACCCCTATACGCAATCCCTGATTGCTGCCCTGCCTGAGAACCTGAGCAGGCCGGTTGTCGAGATGCAAGAGGATGGGGCTGAATTACCTGCATCCAGGGAGCCGCTCATCAAGCTGGAGCAGTTGCAGATACATTTTCCCGTGCGCAAGGGGCTCTTAAGAAGGCAGGTGGATAGTGTCCGAGCCGTCGATGGTATTGATCTTGAAATTCCACGGGGGCAGATACTGGCCGTAGTGGGTGAGTCCGGGTGTGGTAAGACCACTTTGGGGCGTGGTATCCTGCGCCTGATAGAACCTACCGGTGGGCGAGTGCTCTTTGATAATACCGATATCACCCGTCTGTCATCAGCGAAAATGCGTTCCTATCGTCGCAACATGCAGGTGATCTTTCAGGACCCCCTGTCCTCACTAAACCCAAGGCTCAGTATCGAGGCCATTCTGACCGAGCCCATGAAAGTGCATGGCATAGGCAGCAGTCAGGAAGAGCGTATCGAGCGTGCGGCGGATCTGTTAAGGCAGGTTCAGCTGGATGAGGTTACCCTATGGCGGTACCCACACGAATTTTCTGGAGGGCAGCGTCAGCGCATCTGTATTGCCCGCGCCTTAAGTCTGGAACCGTCCTTTATCGTCTGTGATGAGATTACCAGTGCACTGGACGTCTCGGTGCAGGCCGAGATCCTGCAAATGTTGCTGGAGCTTAGAGATCGTCGTAATCTGACCCTGCTCTTTATTACGCATAATATTGGCGTGGTTGAATATATCAGTGACGTGACCGCGGTGATGTATCAGGGGAGGATCATCGAACATGGAAAGACCGAGCAGGTGATTAATCAGCCCAAAAACAGCTATACGCAGGAGCTGATCTCAGCAGTCCCCAGGATACCAAGGCTGGATTAAGAAGGACGTCATGAAAATCCATGACGTCCTTCTTAAGCACTAGAAGAAACGGATCTCCATCTTGATCCCGGCTACTTCAATGATGTCCTTGTCGTTCAGGGGGTGTATACCCTTGCCGGTAGAAGTGCCATTAATGATGGGGTACTGGTCTTCCTTTCCTTCTACATGGACGATGGAATAGCCATGGTCGCGACGGGTGATAGCGGCGACCTGAACTCCAGGACGGCCCAGGGTGGTCATGGGTTTGGTGAGTTCCAGTTCCTTATTGGCGTTGGTGCCATTCAGGATTTTGAGCCTGGCTCTTTTGACCTCAGTCGCCTCCGGGGTGGCCTCAGGTGCCGGTTCGGGTTCAGACTGGGCAATGGCTTCAGAGATCTTTTCTACCGATTCTTCGACCTGTGCATCGGCCTCGTGCATGGGCATACCCATGGCATCGGTGCGGATGATCATGGTCTTCGCAAACTCATCACTGACGGCCGCATTGGAGGCCAGTTCATTCACGTATTGAAGCTGGTGCTCCCCAAGCTTAATGACATCTCCATTGGCCAGGGCGTGTTTCTTGACAGGACGATCATTGACGATGGTGCCATTTGTACTGTTGAGATCTTCTATGAAGGAATCATTCAGGATATTGATAATCTGGCAATGCTGCCCACTGATAGCCGGATTTTCGATACGAATATCATTTTCTGGTCTGCGTCCGACGGTCAGGCATTCCTTGTTCAGAGGGAACTCCTTGATGACCTGGTCGTTCTGAGTCAAGATCAGTTTTGCCATTCTGTTTTTACCTTCATTGAATTAGGGGTTCAAAAGAACCAGTCAACGACTTTGTCGTACCAGTTTTTCCGGGCAGGAAAGTCTTTCAAAGGTTTAGCTAAAATGACCGAGATATTATCTTTTCCGCCATTTGAATTGGCCTGGTCTACAAGCTGTTTGGCAGTTTCTTCGAGGTTAGCACCAAACGATTTAATGGTTAAGTAGATGTCCTCATCTTCCACCATATCGCTTAGGCCATCTGAACAAAGTAGATAAATATCTCCCGGCAGGGTCATGTCTTCCTTGAGGTCTACGGCGACGGTGGGTTCGATACCCAGGGCGCGGGTGACCAGGTTCTTATTCAGAGATTGCTTGGCCTCGTCCTCGGTATAAAAACCACGATCAACCAGTTCCTGCAGCAGGCTATGGTCAGAGGTGATCTGTTCCAGGTTGTCATGACGAAAGCGATACATACGCGAATCCCCCACGTGGGCGATCGTCATACGGTTATCGTAGAAGATGCCCATGACGATCGTCGTGCCCATACCCTGATACTGGGGCTGGCTTTGTGCCGTCTGATAGATAGTGTCATTGGCTTTGATGATGGCATCACGAACGGCAATGCTCTCATTGGCATAGCCGGTTTCCGGATCGGAGTCGCCCGGGGTTAATTTTCCTATGGTCTGGGATAGTTCGTCCATGATGGTGTTGATGGCAATCGCGCTGGCTACCTCGCCACCCTTGTAGCCACCCATACCATCGGCCAGGACAATGGCGCCTATCTCAACATTATCTCCAATGCTGTCTTCGTTCTGGGTTCGTACGCGTCCTGTATCGGTGAGCCCAACTACCTCCAGCTTACCTTTCAGGTTCATATGGCGTCGCCCTTACTAAAAAGGGGGATGCAGCGACGAATATCATCAGCCAGGGCCTTGCCACTCTGGTAGCGGTCTTCCGCGGCTTTTTGCAGCATTTTATTGACTACTTCCGCTACGCAGGCGGGGAGTTCAGGGCGCAACATTGTTATATCCAGATGCTCTTCGTTGGCAATCTTATACATTAGTGTAGCCATTGTATCAGCCTGGAAGGGGAGTCGTCCCGTTAATAGCTGGAATAACGTAACTCCCAGGGAAAACAAATCAGACCGGCCATCCACCTTTTCTCCCGCCAGCTGTTCCGGCGACATATAGGATGGAGTACCCAGCACCATACCCGTATTGGTTTTGCTCGAATTGGTGATACGAGCAATACCAAAATCAGTGATTTTCAGGCTTTTGGCCTGATTATCAACCATAATATTAGCGGGTTTGATATCACGATGCACCACGTTCAGCATATGTGCGTAATCCAGTGCATCGCCACACCTGGCAATCAGGTCAAGAACAACGATGGGAGGAAGCAGGTTTAAGGGGCGTGTATGGTCCATCAGGTTCTTGCCATTTATGAATTCCATGGCGATATAGGCCAGGTCGTGTTCTTCTCCCGCATCATAAATTGTGATGATATTGGGGTGGTTCAGGCTGCCAGCAGTTTCGGCTTCACGGAAGAAGCGCGTTTTCGACTCTTTGAGTTCTTCCTCGCTCAGGTCTTTTGACCAGGCCATGGTCTTGATGGCCACTTTTCGGCTGATCTTTGGATCTTTACCCTGATACACCATGCCCATAGCACCCTTGCCCAGCTCTTTTTCCACCACGTAGCGGCCCAGCATGGGCTTTTCATCATCATCGGTGCCAAGGAGTAACAGGCCTTTGCCCTGGTTTCCATTCTTGCTATCGAGATTCAGAGACTCTACTTTATCCCGGGCGCTGGCAAGGCGACTTTGGAGATCCTGGTAATGTGCATTGAATTCGGCGATATAGGAATAGATGCGGTGGGCCTGCTCAAATTGCCTTTTCTGTTCAAACTTATGTCCCTGTTGATACAGTAAGTCCATTAGCCGAATATCCAGAGGTATTTTTCGCAATCGGCTCAGGGCCTTGTCCAGCTGACCCTGTTCCAGGTAGGCAAGGGCGAGCATGCGATTGTTCTCGGCATGTTCCTGAGCGGACTGGATCTTGGCTCGTTCAGCCAAAATAAAAGACTTGCCGGCTAAAATCGTATGGCCAATCAGGAGTAAAGACAGTGGCAGCATTAAAGGCAGCCATTCCGATCGATAATTCAGAAAATAGTACTCGGTGGCCAGCAGCGTGACCCCTAATAGTATCGTTATTTCCAGGCCCAGGCGGGTCTTCAGTCTGGGTAATACCAGGATGAGATACAGCGCGATGGTGGCCAGTGCGGAAAGGGTGGCTGCCTGTGACCAGGACGGTTCCCTGATGAAGTCATTGTTCAGGATGTTAGAGACCTGGTGGGCAAGTAGCATCACGGGCGGCATGCCGGCTGACACGGGCGTTGCTACCAGTGGCGTGATCTCCCTGGCGGTCCTGCCAATGAGGACGATCTTGTCCTGGTACTGTTTCAGCGGGATCTTGCCGCTCAGGACATCGGCAAATGAGTCTACCGGGAAGCTTGGGTCTCCACTGGTGGTGGAAGAAAACCGGGTACGCATTTGTAATGAAGGTCCCGTAGACAATGCCAGTTCACCTATCTGAACAGGGGTGCCGGGTTTGATATAGATATCCTGTATATCCAGTTCTTGATTCTGCGCGGCAATTCTAAGCGATAAAGATGGAAAAAATGCCTTATCGGCATAGGGTATAACGAGGCTGTCTTTTCGAACGATGCCATCGAGATCGGCATAGCCTCCCAGGTAGGCAAGGCCATCCGCAGACAGGGCAAATTTAGGCAGAGGGGCAATATAGGCAGCAATCGAGACTGGGAGGTTTTTCTGTTCCAGGGATGATGTCAGTTCATCGGTGGTCCTTAAGGTGCTGGGCAGTATGTAGTCCGGAAGTGTCAGCGTGGAGTTCTCCGGTTGGGTTGTATGATTTGGATGCAGACTGAGCAGTACATTCCTATTATGTTTAATGCTCCTGGAGAGTACTTCATCCGAATCGAGCAGGGCCTCCGCCTGGTGCAGCTTTCTGGATAGTTGATTCAGATCCGAGCTCAGTCGATTGCGTAAGCTGGATTTCATATAACTGGATTTTAATTTTTTGAGGGCAGTCGAATTACCGGATTTAGATCCCTGTTCCATGACCTGCATCAGGCGATCCAGTTCATAGATATCCTGCTTTGCCGTCGTCAGTGAAGACTCCTCAATGAGTAGCAGGCTGTCCCTTATGGCGGTCAGTGCCGGTTCAACCCTGGCCTTATCAAAGGGGATCGTCAGAGCGATGACGTTGGGACTGGCGAGATTTAACTGATCAAGCAATTGGGCGTAATAATTCCTTGGCCAGGGCCAGGGGCCCAGCTGTTCGATGCTGTGATCATCGATGGCGATAATTCTGACATTGGCATGGGTCTGGGTGGAAACACCAAACCGGCTACCCAGATCGTAGGCCAGTAAATCCAGTCGCTGAAAAATCGAGGTGTAGTAATTCGCCACCAGCAGTAACACAATGATGATGACGGTAACCAACCAGTCACGGGTCCAAAATCCATTCTTCATTTGAGTTAATCACATGTTCCTTTTTTGCAGGAATAGTACAGAAACTCGGATCAAATTTACGGATGTAGTCCTCATTCTTGAAAAAAGGTAGAGAACGTATAAATATCCAAGAGATTCCGGTGGTTAATGAATTGCTAATAAGTAATCAGGAATGGCTATTCGTGTAGATACTGGCTATTGATACCTGGGGTGTGCTGGCACGGCCATGATAAACGAAGTGAGTGGATGAGTAGGGCAGTTTGACTTGGGGATCGTCAAATCGTCCCAGCAGGGGGTGATTTCACTTTCATTAACTTCCGGTGCGTGTGATGTCGACCTTCAGGGTCAGGCGCTGGCCAGGTCGAAGCAGCGAGCCCGAGGACAGGTTATTCCAGTGCTTGATCTCGTTGACCGTGACGTTGAAGCGACCGGCGATACGGTAAAGAGAATCACCCTTGCGAACGGTATAGCGTAAGGTCCTTTCCTTGCCGGCCGGCGAGGTATAAACCGCAGGAATGATGCTGTCCCTGGACTGGGTCTTCTTGGTATCCCAGAGCACCAGCTTCTGATTCAGTTTCAGCGTATCTCCGGGGGCCATGCCGTTCCATTTAGCGATCTTGCGGCTGGAGACACCATAACTACGGGACAGGTCCCAGAGGGTATCACCTGACTGAACGACGTGAACGAAACGAGTGCCGGAGCGCTCTTTTGCCTTAAGTTTTTTCAGCCTTTGTTCACTGGACAGGGCATAGCGGGTAACCGGCTTACTGGAGGTGGGTACCAAAAGATGCTTGCCTGCCCTGATATTATTCGAGCGCAGACCGTTGGCTTTTTTCAGCACGGCGACGGTGGTGTGGTGTTTCTTGGCTATATGCCCCAGGGTCTCACCACTGCGAATCTTATGTCTGAGCCAGGTAACGCGCTCCTCAACAGGGAGGGAGAGCAGGTTGCTGGAAAACTGTTCTGCCTTATCGATAGGCAATAGCAGATAATGGGGACCTTCCGGTGCGGTAGCCCAGCGATTAAATGCGGGATTGAGCTGGTACATCTGTTCCAGGTCGATACCTGCCAGTTCGGAGGCAACGGCCAGGTCAATCTGACCATCCGTCTCAACACGCACGAGATAAGGCTGATCATCAATTTGCCACAGATCGAGGCCATAGTAATCAGGATCCTGCACGATCGCGGCCATTGCCAGTAATTTAGGAACGTAGTGCTTGGTTTCCTTGGGCAGGTCGAGATGCCAGAAATCGGTGGGTTTCCCACGTTTGATATTTTTGCGAATGGCCTTGCGGACATTGCCAGCACCGGCATTGTAGGCCGCTAAGGCGAGTAGCCAGTCGCCATCGAAGGTCTTATGCAGTTGCTCCAGATAGTCCAGGGCGGCATGGGTGGCGGCGTAGATATCACGGCGACCGTCATACCACCAGTTCTGTTCCAGGCCAAAGTGGCGACCCGTTGAGGGAATGAATTGCCAGATCCCTGCGGCCCTGCCATGGGAATAAGCAAAAGGGACAAAAGCACTTTCTACAGCAGGCAACATGACCAGCTCAGTGGGCATTCCGCGGCGATCGATTTCATCCAGTATCAGGTGCAGATAGGGCTCTCCTCTTGCGGTGACCCGCTGTAGATAATCGGGATGGCACTGGTGCCATTCAAGGAAGGCCTGTACGCGAGGCTGCTCCGGATGGGCGTCAAGCACCAGATTCTCTCGAACCCGGTCCCAGAGATCGTTGGTGGCCTCAAGAGGTTCAGGGGCCAGGGGTGTAATCTCTACTACCTGCAAGGGGGCGGATTCTTCAGCGGCCTCCAGTTCCATGGCGCTGGAGCCTTCCTCGACATGAATGGCTTCAGCCGATTGGGATTCCGATTCTGTCGGGTAATTCGTGGCGCAGGCACTAAGCGAGATTATGGCGGCCACAGAAAATAGCCATGTCCCTATATAGGTATGTAAGTTCATCATCGGGTAAGCTTATCCTTGAGTCAGTTCCTGAACAAGGGCGAAAGTACGATATTATTTATGAGTGATGAACCAGGTCACATGAAGACATATGAAAAGTATGATCGAAAGGCTCATGCCTTGTTGGACTGGTATCGACAATTACCGGGCAGATCAATCTGGAAAGGTCTGGATAAACAATTAGAGCAGTTGCTGCCAAAGACCTTTGGTTATCACGCCTTATGGTTGGGTCTGATGCCGGATGATAAACCCATGCGGTATTCTCCCATCAAGCATCATTGTCATCTCAGCCAGTCGCTTGAAGATGCAGATGCACTGAGTTTGCTGGAAGCCCTTCCTGTACAGTCGGAGAGCATTGATCTTGTTGTCATTGTCCATGCCCTGGAATTAAGCCCCGACCCGCACCAGTTACTCAGAGAGGTCGACCGCGTACTGGTTCCCGAAGGTGAGATCCTGATCGTCCATTTCAATCCGCTCAGCTGGTATGGGCTGTGGCGAAGTCTCTTGAGTTGGCGAGGGAATATGCCCTGGTGTATGCCTTTTTATACCAGCTATCGGCTTCGAGACTGGTTGTCATTGCTCAGTTACGATGTGCTGAGTAGCCAGGGTTGGGAATATACACCACCCGTTAAAAGACCGGGTCTCAGACAGCGGCTGAACTGGTATGAGCAGTTCTCCGGCCGTTATATGCCTGTACTTAATGGACTTTCCTTGATTCGTGCCAAGAAGCGTGTGGCAAGACTGACACCAATACGTCCTAGCTGGAAGTCTGGTCGTAGTTTCGTGACTAATGGTAAACTGGCTGAACCGACTTCTAGAGAAAAAGGCCTTGTCAGAACCCAGTCAGAATAATGGGATGGTCCATATTTTTACCGATGGTGCTTGTCGTGGTAATCCGGGCCCGGGCGGCTGGGGTGCCCTGTTACGTTACAAGGGACAGGAAAAGAGTCTCAAAGGGGCAGAGCCGGAGACCACTAATAATCGAATGGAAATGATTGCGGCGATTAGCGCCCTGGAGGCCCTGAGGCGTCCCAGCGAGGTGAGACTGACCACGGATTCAAAGTATCTCATGGATGGTATTACTCAGTGGATGCCCAGCTGGAAAAAAAGAGGCTGGAAGACCTCTGCTAAAAAACCGGTAAAGAACGAAGACCTCTGGCGCCGGCTTGATGAACTGGTTCAGCAACACCGTGTTGAGTGGCAATGGGTCAAGGGACACAGCGGACATGATGAGAATGAATATGTGGATCAGCTGGCCAATCAGGCCATTGATGAAATGCTGGAGCTGAGTGAAAACTGATGCGTCAGATAGTACTGGATACCGAAACTACAGGCCTGGAACCTTCACAGGGGCATCGAATCATCGAGATAGGTTGTGTTGAAGTGAGAGATCGTCGTGTCACGGGCCATGACTATCATCAATATCTGCAACCGGATCGCGAAATCGATGATGGTGCGATAGAGGTGCACGGCATCACGAATGAGTTCCTTGAAGACAAGCCTCGTTTTGAGGATGTCGTCAAGGATTTCATCGAATATGTGCGAGGTTCTGAACTGGTTATTCATAACGCTCCCTTTGATGTCGGTTTCATCAATCATGAACTGGCCATGATGGGTAGTGAGTGGGGCCAGATTGAAGACCATTGCCGTATCCTGGACACCCTGGCCATGGCCAGGGATCTGCATCCTGGGCAACGGAATTCCCTGGATGCCCTGTGTAAGCGTTACGACGTGGATAATTCCGCCCGCGAGTTGCATGGTGCCCTGCTTGATGCACGCATCCTGGCCGATGTCTATCTGGCCATGACAGGCGGGCAGGCCAGTCTGGTGCTGGGTGCGGAATCGTCAGATGGTGATCAACAGGCCACCGAAACCTTACAACGTGTTTCATCGGACCGGCCGCCGCTCAAGGTCATCCTGGCCAGCGAGGCCGAACTACGGGCACATATCGAGTATCTGGATTCGATCGATAAGGCCAGTGGTGACCAGTGTCGCTGGCGCAGTACGGGCGAGTAATCAACCGGATTTGAGTGCGCGTTGCTTTTCTCGATTCCAGTCACGTTCCTTTTGCGTAGCGCGCTTGTCGAATTCCTTCTTGCCCTTACCAATCCCAATCTCCGCCTTGACCTTGCCGCGTCGCCAGTGCAGGTCCAGGGGGAGTACCGAATAGCCCTTTCGCTCGACGGCACCAATGATTTTATTGAGTTCATTGCTATGAAGAAGCAATTTTCTGAGCCGAGTGGGGTCGGGATTAACATGGGTTGAGGCTGAAAGCAGGGGAGTGATGTGGGCACCAAAGAGCCAGGCCTCACCATTTTTGAGCAGGACGTAGCTCTCCTTTAGAGAGATCTGACCGGCGCGTATGCTCTTGACCTCCCAGCCCTCCAGGGAGAGTCCGGCTTCGAAGGTCTCTTCGATATGGTAGTCAAACCGAGCCTTTTTATTTTGCGCGATCTGGTTAGAGGGTGTCTTTTTCTGTTTAGCCATCGGCGCATTATAGGGCAAAGCCCTTTCCTGGTGTTGTCATTTGCCATCATCATGCTGTTGTACTTGACTAAGAAATTGAACAGAATGTGACGTTTGGGGAATTTCTGAGGGGAATATGGCGGAAGAGCGTCAATCCATTCATGGCCAGTGGTCTTCACGTATGGCCTTTATCCTGGCAGCGACAGGTTCCGCGGTAGGGCTTGGAAATATCTGGAAATTTCCCTACATCACGGGTGAGCACGGTGGTGGTGCCTTCGTCCTGGTCTATCTACTCTGCATCTTCCTGATCGGCATCCCGGTCATGATGGCCGAGATCCTGCTTGGGCGTCGTGGCCGGCAGAGCCCGATCAACACTATGCGCTCACTGGCCAAAGAGGAAAAACTCCCGGCTATATGGAAGTACCTGGGATGGATGGGCGTGCTGGCCGGTTTCCTGATACTTTCCTATTACAGCGTCATTGCCGGCTGGGCCCTGGCCTATGTATTCCGTACAGGCAGCGGCCTGTTTACGGGGGCAACGTCTGATGGAGCCCAGACCATATTTGCCGAACTGATAGCGGATCCCGAGCGGCTCCTGGCCTGGCATACGCTCTTTGTGGTCATGACCATGATCATCGTGGCGCGAGGGGTTAAGTCAGGCCTTGAAAAGGCGGTGCGTTATCTGATGCCCTTACTGATCGGGATTCTTGTCATGCTGGTCGGTTATGCCATGTCGGAAGGGGCCTTTCAGGAAGGCCTTCACTTTCTGTTTGACCCAGATTTCAGCAAGCTCGATGAGACCGCCATACTGACGGCCATGGGCCATTCCTTCTTCACCCTGAGTCTGGGGATGGGCGCCATTATGGTCTATGGATCCTATCTGCCCAAAAACACCTCCATCACCAAGACCAGCATCATTGTGGCACTTGCCGATACCGCTGTGGCACTGATGGCGGGCATGGCCATATTCCCCATCGTGTTTGCCAATGGTATGGAGCCAGGTGCCGGACCGGGCCTGATATTCCAGACCTTGCCCATCGCCTTTGGCCAGATGCCGGGCGGCGTCTTTTTCGGTACTCTGTTCTTCGTCCTGCTGGTCTTTGCAGCCTGGACATCGGCAATTTCTCTGATCGAACCGGCGGTGGCCTGGCTGGTGGAAAATCATGGGCAAACCCGTATCTATGCCTCGGTCATCGCCGGGTTTGTCACCTGGTTCGTGGGCCTGGCAACGGTGTTTTCATTCAATATCTGGAGTGATGTCAAATACTGGGATATGACGCCCTTCGACCTGCTGGATTACCTCACCTCCAATATTATGCTGCCTCTGGGTGGCCTGCTGATAGCCGTATTTACCGGTTGGCTGATGTCGCGACAATCTGTCCAAGACGAACTGGCGATGCGCTATAAGGGCCTCTTTAATTTCTGGTATGGCGTTCTTATACGCGTTGTTGCACCCTTTGGCGTAATCGTGGTCTTCCTCAATGCGATTGGGGTTCTCGACTAATGCCGACCATAAATCGCTCGGCCCTGGTGCCCCATACCAACCAAGAAATGTTTCAGTTGGTCGATGATATTGACCGCTACGTTGAGTTTTTACCCTGGTGTACTGAATCCAGGGTGCTTGAACGCAGTGAGGATGAGGTGACTGCCACCATTCTCCTGTCCAAGGGCAGCCTGAATAAGTCCTTTACCACTCGTAATTTACTCCAGAAGCATAAAATGATCGAAATGCGCCTGGTTGATGGGCCTTTCAAACATCTGCAGGGTTTCTGGAGGTTTGACAGCCTGAATGATCATGCCTGTAAGGTATCATTGGATCTGGATTATGAGTTCTCATCAAAACTGGTGGCCATGGCCATAGGTCCGGTGTTTAATCAGATAGCCAATACCCTCGTGGATGCCTTTGTGAATCGTGCCAAGGAACTGAAAAATGCCTGAGACCATGATACCGGTAGAGGTGGCCTTTGCGCTGCCCGAAGAGCAGGTCATACTGGACGTGGAAGTACCCAGTGGTAGCACCATAGAACAGGCGATCAGGGAGTCGGGTATACTGGAACATTACCCGCAGATTGAGCTGGGAAAGAATAAGGTCGGAATCTTCGGCAAGCTGGCCAAGCTGGATAGTCCGGTACGCCCACGAGACCGGGTTGAGATCTACCGCCCGCTCATTGCGGATCCCAAGGAGGTACGGAAAAAGCGCGCGGCTGAAGGAAAGAAAATGAAACGCGGCGGTGGTGATATAGAGAAGTGATCCGGCGCCTCCGGTATTAGGCGATCAACGCTTCCCCCTGGCAGCCTGATCTGGCAGATGAAAAGTACCAGCCTGATCGATCCTCGAGACCTGATCACCTTCAAACCAGAGGGTGAGTCTGGCCTTATGGGGCTTGCCATAGCCGGGTTTGAAGTAAAACACGTAATCCCAGCGATCTTCTCTAAACGGATCAATCAGCATCGGGCTGCCGAGCAGGAATTCTACCTGCCGTTTGGTCATCCCCGTTTGAATTCGCTCCACATCCTGTTGCTCCAGTGCATTTCCCTGCTGAATATCAATCTTATAGACCCTGAGCTGGTCTATAGAACAGGCACTTATGGAAAGGCTTGCCAACGTGATAAGAGAAATGAGAAGCTTTTGCATTATGGTCCGGCTCGAAACTGGGCCGCCTATGATACCCAAAGGCGTTTGTGATTGCATAATCCGTTGAGAAAATGCAGCGTTTAAAGGCCTGATTTTTGAGGACAGCTCATTGGAAACCCAGGATCTGAAAAAGGTAGGTCTCAAGGTCACCCTGCCGCGTATGAAGATTCTCGAACTGCTGCAAAACGCAGATCAACGGCATTTATCCGCGGAAGATATCTACAAACTGTTGCTCGAGGCTGATGAAGAGATTGGCCTGGCGACTATTTATCGTGTCCTGACCCAGTTCGAGACGGCCGGGCTAGTGACCCGCCATCATTTCGAGACCGGGCAGGCAGTCTTTGAGCTGGAGCGTGGTGAACACCATGATCACCTGGTCTGTATTAAATGTGGCAAGGTGGAAGAATTTAAAAATGAGACCATAGAGACCTGTCAGGACAAGATTGCGTCAGAAGCCGGTTATCGAATTACCGATCATTCCCTGATCATCTATGGCGTGTGTCCGGAGTGCCAGAAGAAATAAGTCAGCCTCAGGCCTCCTGAGCACGTTCGATCATTTCACGCGCGTGTGCCAGGGTATGTTCGGTCAGCTCAACCCCACCCAACATGCGAGCCACTTCTTCCGTTCTCTGCTCTGATTCGAGTACCTGGATAGCAGTCTGGGTCTCATGGCCGTTACTCCTTTTTTGCACCATCAGGTGATGATGGGCCTGTGCCGCAACCTGGGGTAGGTGGGTCACACAGAGTACCTGCCTTTCCTTGCCTAGTTGGCGCAGATGACGGCCGACGATCTCGGCCACGGCGCCGCCAATACCGCTATCGACCTCATCAAAGATCAGGGTGGGGATAGACAGGCTCCCGGCAGCCAGCATCTGAATAGCCAGACTGATACGGGCGAGTTCACCACCGGAAGCCACTTTGGCCAGTGGGCGTATCGGCTGGCCCGGATTGGCGCTGACTTCAAATTCGATCTGGTCCATACCATGGGGGCCAGGAGCTACCTCATCATCCCTGGTGACCTGAACCTCAAAATGCCCCCCCTTCATACCCAGGGTCTGCATGGCCCTGGTCACGCCCTGGGAAAGTTTTCTCGCTGCGACCAGGCGTTTTTCCAGTAGTTTATCCGCAGTCTGTCGGTAGGCCTGTTCGGCCTCCTTCAGTTTTAGCTGCAGTCCCTCCAGGTTTTCTCCATCACCATCCAGCTCGGCCAGCTCCTGCTCCAGGCGTTCTAGCACCGCAAAGAGCTGATCAGGTTCGCAATGATGTTTTCTGGCGAGGTCCTGCAGGCCACTCATACGCTGATCCAGCCAGCTGAGTCGGGCTGGATCGATCTCGATGCGGTCGGCATAACGGCGAAGATCATCATGCGCCTCCTGCACATTAATCTGGGCCTGATGCAGTAGATCCAGTGCCGGGGCCAGGCTTGAGTCAATCTGGCTGGCATCCTGCACGGCCTGTATTTGTTGGTTTAATGCCGAATACAGGGACTGTTCGTCAGCCTCATAGAGTACCCGGCAGGCCTGCTGGGCCGTGCTGGCCAGCTGCTCGGCATGGGCCAGGCGTTCATGTTCTTCGGTGAGGGTTGTCCATTCACCATCCCTGACTTCAAAAGTCTGGAGCTCATTGACCTGGTAGCGCAGAATGTCGAGTCGATCCGATCTTTCCTGACGGTTACTGTAAAGGCGCTGGTGGCGATCATGGATTTCCTTCCAGGCATCATACTGATCCCGGGTTTTGTCCAGCAGGGTACCCAGGTCGCCATAGTTATCCAGCAACTGACGCTGGATCTCTCGTTGCATCAGGGACTGATGCTCGTGTTGACCATGAATCTCGACGATACGGCTACCCAGTTGTTTCAACTGACTCAGGGTGGCGGGTGTGCCATTGATATAGGCCTTGGAGCGGCCATCGCTGCTGATGACGCGTCGTAACTGGCAGTCGTATTCGTTATCCAGGTCCTGGTCTTCAAGCCAGGCAAGGGTCTTAGGCAGCTCACTAAGATCAAAACTGACGGTGATGTCAGCCTTGTTAGCGCCATGTTTGACCGTGCCGCTATCAGCCCGGTCACCCAGAACCAGCCCGAGTGCGTCCACGAGTATGGACTTGCCCGCACCGGTCTCACCGGTCAGGGCCGTCATCCCGGGATCGAGATCGAGATCCAGTTCGTCAATAATGGCAAAGTTGCGGATGTGGATGTGGCGCAACATAAGGGTCGCTGTCAGTTAAAAGTGGCCAACATATCCGAGCAGGGCAGCTGGGGCAAGTCGTATATCAGGGCTGTTCGCTCCAGCGAAGTTTTGCACGCAGGATGTGATAGTAATCATAGCCCTGTGGATGTATAAGGCGAATGGGCGTGGGATGTTCCCGAATGAGGATCTGGTCTTCATCCAGTAAGTCCATATTATCCTGACCATCGAAGGCCACCTGGCCACTGCTTCGATTATTCCCGCACATACGGATGCTAATCTCACTATCACCGGCGACCACCAGGGGGCGATTACTCAGCGTATGGGGGCAGATAGGGACCAGGGCAATGGCATCCAGGGTCGGGTGGAGTATCGGGCCGCCTCCGGACAGGGCATAGGCGGTGGATCCTGTGGGAGTGCAGACCACCAGGCCGTCCGCGCGCTGAATGTTGACATACTGACCATCGATGCTGGTCTCAAACTCGATCATGCGGACGACGTCTCGCACATGCAGGGTGACATCATTCATGGCATAAAAGCTGCCAATGATTTCGTCATTACGATGGATCTCTGTCTTCAGTAACTTGCGCTCTTCTTCGATGAAATCACCATTAAAAACACGGCCCAGTTGCTGGGGGATTTCTTCGGGAGAGACATCGACCAGAAAACCCAGCCGGCCGAGGTTGATACCCAGTACCGGTACCTCGTGATCCGCCAGGGAACGAGCGGCATTCAGGAACGTACCATCGCCCCCGACGACAATGACCAGATCGCAGCTTTGGGTCAGTTCATCTCTAGGCGTCGGTTTTATCCCAAGCTGCCGGGCATAGTCCGCGGCAGATTCATCCAGTAGGGTCTCCAGGCCTCGTTCCTCTAACAATTGAACCAGGATGCTGAGGGTCTCTTCCTGCTGCAGTGCAGGTTGTTTAACGATCAGACCAATGCGTTGAAATGAAGACATAATTTTTCTTCCAGAAATCCCTGAGACACAATATCCTGTTTGGCATCATACGCCAAGTTGACACGATGCCTGCTCGCGGTAAGATTTTGGCATCCCAGTCGATCTACAGGTAACACTTTATTTATGTCGAAGTCCTCTTCACTCAACGAACGTGAACAGCATCTGCTGAAGGCCCTGATAGAAGATTACATACGCAGCGGTCAGCCGGTAGGATCTCGAAACCTGGTCCAATCGGCAGGCCTGGATCTGAGTGCAGCCACGGTTAGAAATGTCATGTCCGATCTGGAAGGCCTGGGATTGGTGACGGCACCTCATACCTCGGCCGGACGGGTCCCAACGGTTGAGGGTTATCGTTTGTTCGTTGATAGCCTGCTCAATATACGGCCCCTGGATCTGGGCGAGATTGAGCAGATGAAGTTTGGGCTCAGTGCTAAAAGTGATACCCAGGGATTGATTGAATCTGCCTCAGGTCTGCTATCCAGCATCACCAGCATGGCCGGCGTCGTTACCCTGCCGCGTCATGACCAGGTGGTACTGAAACAGATCGAGTTTCTGAAGCTATCCGAGGGACGGGTACTGGTCATACTGGTAACCCATACCAAGGAAGTGCATAACCGTATTATTATGCCTGGTCGTGACTATACGAGTTCTGAACTGATCGAGGTCGCCAACTACCTGAATGATCGGTTTGCGGGTCTGGACATGCATCAGATTCATAGTCGTCTCCTGGAGGAGATGAAACAGGTCCAGCAGGATATGAATCAACTGATGCTGGATGCCATAGCACTGGGAGAGAGGATCTTTGCGGAAGAGGAAGAGGCCAGTGAGGATTATGTGCTGGCCGGCGAGACACGTCTTATGGGCTATGATGAGTTATCTGATATTGGACGCCTGCGCCATCTCTTCGAGGCCTTTCATCAAAAACGTGACATCCTGAGCATCCTGGACCAATGCATTACTGCAGAGGGTGTCAAGATCTTTATTGGTCATGAATCCGGCACAGAGGTCTTAAATGAATGTAGTGTCATTTCTGCCCCCTACGAATACGATGGCGAGGTCGTGGGCGTGCTCGGTGTCATCGGACCCACGCGCATGGCCTATGATCGCGTGATTCCCGTGGTCGATATTACGGCAAAACTGCTTACCGCGGCCTTGAATTCCCAGGAATAATTCCCATATTTTCATTACCTTGCTCGTCCATAATGGCGAGATTATCCATTTATGTTTACTGGAGCGCTTCATGGATCAACAGGAAAACAAGCAGAAAGACATTGATATTCAAGAACAAAATACAGAAGAGGTCGCGGCAGCACAAGGCACCGATGAGGGCCTGACGGTTAGTACCGAAGAGCTGCTGAGGCAGCTGGATGAAGCCAGGGCCAAGGCTGATGAATACCGTGATCAGCTGCTACGTACCCAGGCCGAATTAGAGAACCAGCGCAAGCGTGCTGAGCGAGACCTGGAAAATGCTCACAAGTACGCCCTGGAAAAGATCGCCAACGAATTGTTAGGTGTACGCGACAGCCTTGAACTCGGCATTGAAGCCGCCCAGGGCGAGGCGGATGCAGAGAAGATTCGTGAAGGTACCGAGCTCACCCTGAAGATGCTGATTCAGGTGATGGATCGTTTCGACATCGTGGCCATTGATCCAGTAGGTGAAAAATTCGACCCCGAACTGCATCAGGCCATGTCCATGCAGCCCAGTGATGAGTACCCACAAAATACGGTCATTTCGGTCATGCAGAAAGGCTATACCCTGAATGGCCGACTGATTCGTCCGGCAATGGTGGTCGTCAGCCAGGGAAAAGAGTAAAGAAATCTGTAATAAATCCTTGAAAACAGTACGGCTGCCCCAAACTATGCCGTTAAGTTCAATAGATTAAGATTAACACCCAATATTCAGGAGCATTTCAGAATGGGAAAAATCATCGGAATCGATCTTGGTACCACCAACTCCTGCGTTGCAGTCATGGAAGGTTCCAAGCCCAAAGTTATCGAGAACAGCGAGGGTGACCGCACCACGCCTTCCATCGTCGCCTTTACGGATGACGGTGAGGTGCTGGTAGGCCAGCCTGCAAAACGCCAGGCGGTTACCAACCCCGCCAATACCCTCTACGGTATCAAGCGTCTGATCGGTCGTCGTTATGACGAGGATGAGGTCCAGAAAGATATCAAGCTGGTACCCTTCAATATCGTCAAGGCCGACAATGGCGATGCCTGGGTCGAGGCTGGTGGCAACAAGATGGCACCTCCCGAGGTCTCTGCTCGTGTTCTGATGAAGATGAAAAAGACCGCTGAGGAATACCTGGGTGAAGAGGTCACCGAGGCCGTTATTACCGTGCCTGCCTACTTCAACGATTCCCAGCGCCAGGCGACCAAGGATGCCGGCAAGATCGCCGGTCTCGACGTCAAGCGCATCATCAATGAGCCTACCGCTGCTGCCCTTGCCTATGGCATGGACAAGAAGCGCGGCGATAGCAAAGTGGCTGTGTATGACCTGGGTGGCGGTACCTTCGATATCTCCATCATCGAGATTGCTGAGATCGATGGCGAACATCAGTTCGAAGTGCTGTCCACCAACGGTGATACCTTCCTGGGTGGTGAGGATTTTGACCTGCGCCTGATGGATTATCTGGCCGACGAATTCAAAAAAGAAAATGGCATGGATCTGCACAACGATCCACTGGCCCTGCAGCGACTGAAAGAAGGTGCGGAAAAGGCCAAGATCGAACTGTCGTCCAGCCAGCAGACCGATGTCAATCTGCCCTATATTACGGCAGACCAGACCGGTCCCAAGCATCTGAACATCAAGCTGACCCGTGCCAAGCTCGAGTCTCTGGTTGAAGACCTGGTCACCCGCACCATCGAGCCCGTCAAGACCGCTTTGAAAGATGCCGGCCTGAGTGCCTCCGAGGTGGATGATGTCATTCTGGTTGGTGGTCAGACCCGTATGCCACTGGTACAGGAAAAGGTTAAGGACTTCTTTGGTAAAGAGGCCCGGAAAGACGTTAACCCCGATGAGGCCGTTGCCGTAGGTGCCGCCATTCAGGGTGGTGTCCTGGGCGGTGATGTCAAAGACGTCCTGCTGCTGGACGTGACCCCTCTGTCTCTGGGTATCGAGACCATGGGTGGTGTCATGACCAAGCTGATCGATAAGAATACCACTATCCCGACCAAGGCTCAGCAGGTGTTCTCGACCGCAGACGACAATCAGACTGCCGTAACGGTTCATGTCCTGCAGGGTGAGCGTGAGATGGCCTCTGCCAACAAGTCGCTGGGTCGTTTTGACCTGACCGATATTCCGCCTGCTCCACGCGGTGTGCCACAGATCGAGGTGACCTTCGATATCGATGCCAACGGTATCCTGAACGTGTCTGCCAAGGACAAGGCCACTGGTAAGGAGCAGTCCATTGTCATCAAGGCCTCCAGTGGTCTGTCGGACGATGAGGTGGATCGTATGGTCAAGGATGCCGAGGCGCATGCTGATGAAGACCGTAAGTTCCAGGAGCTGGTCGGTGCACGCAACCAGGCGGATAACATGATCCATGCCACCGAGAAGTCACTTGCAGAGATGGGTGACAAGGTTGAGCCCACCGAACGTGCGGCGATTGAAAGCGCCCTGTCCGACCTCAAAGAGGCCATGAAGGGTGATGACAAGGATGTGATCGAGAAGAAAACCCAGGCCCTGGCCGAGGCCTCTGGTAAGCTGGCTGAGCGCATGTATCAGCAGCAGGGTGGCCCTGAGGGTGCCGATGCTGGAGCCGAGGCAGGTGCCGAGAGCGCGTCGGCGGCCGATGACGATGTCGTCGATGCAGAGTTTGAAGAAGTCGACGACAACAAGAAGTAATAGTAGATAGCGTGGGCCGGACGGATTTATTCGTCCGGCCTTTTGCTATTACAGGGCAGGATAAGAAAGACCTATGCGTGATTATTATGAAATTCTGGGTGTGGAACGCACCGTCAGCGAAGGTGACCTGAAAAAGAGTTACCGTCGTCTCGCGATGAAGTATCACCCGGATCGCAATCCGGATGACGAAGAGGCCGAGGCGCGTTTTAAGGAATGCAAAGAAGCCTATGAGATCCTGTCTGATGCCCAGAAGCGAGCGGCCTATGATCAGTTTGGTCATGCCGGCGTGCAGCAGGGCGCAGCGGGTGGTGGTGCCGGTGCGGGCTTTGGTGACATCTTCGAAGATATCTTTGGTGACATCTTTGGTGGTGGCCGAGCCGGAGCCGGTGGTCAGCGCGCGTATCGTGGTTCTGACCTGCAATATAATCTGCAGCTGACTCTGGAAGAGGCCGTACATGGCACCGAGGTCGAGATTCGTGTTCCGACCATGGTGATCTGCGAGTCCTGTCATGGTACGGGTGCCGAGAGTGGCAGTGAGCCCGAGACCTGTCCTACCTGTCATGGTGCCGGCCAGGTGCGTATGCAACAGGGTTTCTTCTCCGTCCAGCAGACCTGCCCGAACTGCCATGGCAATGGCAAAATCATTTCCAATCCCTGCAAGAGCTGTCATGGTGAAGGCCGAGTTGAGGAGCACAAGACCCTGTCGGTCAAGGTGCCTGCTGGCGTCGACAACGGTGATCGTATACGTCTATCGGGCGAGGGTGAGGCAGGGGTCAACAATGGACCAGCAGGTGATCTGTATGTACAGATTATGGTCAAGCCGCACGACATCTTTACCCGTGATGGCAGTAACCTGCAATGCGAGGTTCCAGTCAGCTTCACTACCGCTGCTCTGGGCGGTGAGCTGGAAGTACCGACCCTGGATGGCAAACTTAAACTCAAGGTGCCAGCCGAGACGCAGACCGGCAAGCTATTCCGAATGCGCGGCAAGGGTGTCAAGCCAGTACGGGGAGGCATGGAGGGTGATCTCATCTGTCGAATCGTCGTCGAGACCCCGGTCAATCTGACCAAGCGCCAAAAAGAGTTGCTGCAGGAGTTTGAGACCTCTATGAAAGAGGGGGGGCACCGTCACAGTCCCAGGGAGCATGGTTGGGTCGATGGTGTAAAGAGCTTTTTTGAAAATCTGAAATTCTAATCTTTCGGCCTGATGTCGATCTGGCATCAGGCCATTTCTGGCTGACCTCAGCGCCAATCGGCGGTATGCTACTAGTTTTTATGGCAGGCAAAAAGGCCTGTGCATTCGCCCAAATAATTCATCCTAAGGGGTAACTATGTCTCGAGTCGCAATTGTAGGTGCGGGTGGTCGTATGGGCCGTATTCTGGTGGAGGCCTGTCAGGAGGCTGAAGGGGTCGACCTGACTGCTGCAACTGAATTGCCAGGAAGCAGTCTGCTAGGGGCCGATGCGGGTGAGCTGGCCGGACTGAACCGAATGGATGTGAAGCTGGTTGATGACCTGGAAAAAGTCATTCACCAGTTTGATGTCGTTATCGATTTTACTCGACCAGCGGGCTCCATGGCACATCTTGGCCAATGTCTTGCCCACAAGAAGGCAATGGTGATTGGTACCACTGGTTTTAGTGACGATCAGAAGAAAAAGATTGAAAAGGCATCCAAAGAAATACCCATAGTGTTTGCGCCCAATATGAGTGTGGGTGTGAATCTTACTCTAAAGTTACTGGAACTGGCTGCCAGCGTCCTGGGAGATGAAGTAGATATCGAGATTGTCGAGGCACACCATCGTTACAAGGTCGATGCGCCGTCGGGTACGGCCGTTCGCATGGGTGAGGTCATCGCCGATACCCTGGGGCGTGACCTCAGGGAATGTGCCGTCTACGGACGTGAGGGAATAACCGGTGAGCGTGACCGCAAGACCATCGGTTTTGAGACCATACGTGCCGGTGATATCGTCGGTGAACATACGGTCATGTTTGCGGGTATCGGTGAACGCGTCGAAATAACCCACAAGGCCTCCAGTCGGATGACCTTTGCCAAGGGGGCTGTACGTGCGGCCAAATGGCTCACAGATCATGATCACGGCCTCTTCGATATGCAGGATGTCCTGAGCCTGAAGGAATAGTGCTCGGTTTCAACCAGGCATCCGCGATATACCCGTCACCAGTCTGTTGGATTGTCGTTACCGGCACAAAGAATGGCGCCGACATCCCAATGTTTTCGCGAAAATCTGTCTAGACTGAATACCATGAACATACATTCCATTCTTTATTCCACGGTTTTCCTTGGCATGTCGATGTTCTGGGTCATGCCAGTCAGTGTACAGGCCACGGTCGAGGAGCAAAGCCAGGCCGTGCAGGCCAGGGATTGTGTCGTGCTGCTTCATGGCCTGGGGAGAAATAGTGGGTCTATGAGCCGTCTCGCTAAGGCATTCGAGCGTGAGGGCTATCTGACCAGCAACAGGAGTTATCCCTCGCGTGCCTTTCCTATAGAAAAGCTGGCCTTCGAAGCCATACCCGAGGGGGTTAACCATTGCAGGGAGCAGGGCGCGGGAACCATACATTTTGTGACCCATTCAATGGGCGGCATCCTGCTACGTTATTACCTCCATCAGGAGTCTATCCCAGAGCTTGGACACACGGTCATGCTGGCTCCTCCCAATAAGGGCAGCGAGATAGTGGACGAAGTAGGGCATATCCCTTTTTTTAAATCCATCCTGGGGCCTGCGGGCTTGCAACTGAGTACACGACCGGACAGTATTCCTAACAGGCTGGGCCCGGTCGATTACAGCGTCGGCATTATTGCTGGAGATCGGCACAGTATTTTTGACAGTCAGTTTGCCCAATCTATTCCCGGTGTTGATGACGGTAAGGTCTCTATCGACAGTACCAAAGTGGAAGGTATGGCCGACTTTATTGTCGTGCCCCATTCACACACCCTGATTATGAAGGGCGATGATGTGATTGTTCAGACTCTACAGTTTGTGCATGCAGGTAGTTTTTATCCCGAGGGGAGCACT
>JANTGN010000002.1 GCA_024762895.1 Thiotrichales bacterium | reverse complement strand
GGTGTATTATCCAAATCAGGTAGAGTGGATATGCCGGAAATCAGCATAGGGAAGATGATTGGTGGTATTACGATCGCGTTTTGTTAGATGTTGTTTTCTGGTGCCATTATTGCCATCGTAACGTCCTTTTTTATGGGGCCCATGTAGTGACCCGGCAAGAGGATTATCGATATCATAGAGTATAATCTTGAATCGTTGGATGATCCGGCAGTCGAGGAACTCGATTTACACAAAGAAACAGTCGATAGTCTGATTGAGTATCTGAAGGAAGATAACACCGGGTCTTCATGACCCCTGGTCTTTTTCTGACTACCTGTCACTTGATTAGAACTGGCCAGGAACTGAGTGTTCATCAATCGTCTTTAAATGGCCATCATAGCTGGAATAAATAGAACCAATGTTTAACAATCAATCTGAGGCTGGGCGTCTCTATCTGTCCAGGACTGACTCCCTGGATCCACTGTCGAGTTTCTCCAGGCATCCTTTTATATTGGAGGACCTGGAATGGCCCTCGGTGGAACATTATTACCAGGCCATGAAATTTGAAGATACGTCATTGCGTGACCAGATACGTCAGTCTACCCATCCGGCCAAAGCGCAGAAACTGGCCAGGAAGCATAAACGCCAGGTGCGTAGTGACTGGAATAAGGTCAAAGAGACCTATATGACCCGAGGTGTCTATATACAAGCACGAACGCATCTGGAGGTAGCCAATGCGTTGCTGGGTACGGGAGAAAAGCAGTTGCTAGAAAATGCGCAATATGACTATTTCTGGGGGTGTGGTCGTGACGGGAGAGGTGTTAATGCCTATGGCAAGGTCCTGATGGAAGTTCGCGACCGTTTACGTGAGGAAGCGCCTTAAGCTGCCAGCGAGCCACGATTAAGCATCTATACCACTTGTATTCACGGTTTTAAATGGGTCCACATGTCTGACATTACATTGCTATCGATTATTGAATCCCCTGCTCATCCTGATTTTTCCGGTTTATATCGCAGGCTGGGTATCCATGAGGAGCGTGCCACGTCGACTCGTAAGGCCATGAACCTGATCAAGGAAGTGACTCCGAACTATGTCGTTGCCGAGTTTTTTTACGGATATGGAAATAACTATGCTGGCGTGAACGTCAGTAACCTGGATGTCTTTTTATACAGCCTGCAGAAATATGCCCCACAGGCTCGAATTGTCGTATTGGTCGAGAAAGAGGAACGACAATACGTGGATAAGCTGGATGCATTATTTCCCTTGCATGCCATCCTGCAACAACCGGTGAGTGAGACCCTGCTGGAGGCGGTTTTTGATGAATGAATTTGTGCTGGACCCGCGTCTGCAGGCCGACTGTCATTTCCTGGGTGAAGTTGATGCGGGCTTATTACTTTTATTCAATAATGCCCTGTTGCCCTGGTTTATTGTCGTTCCAAGGACTCAGGTGACTGAGCTCTATCAGCTCGATAGCGACCTACAACTCAGGCTTTGGCAAGAGGTGAACCGGCTTTCCAAATTTATCGATTCTGAGTTTGAGGTAGAGAAGCTCAATATCGCTGCCATAGGGAACATGGTCTCCCAGTTACATGTTCATGTGGTGGGGCGCCACTCGAATGACTATTGCTGGCCCGGAGTAGTATGGGGTACCGAGGACAGGGAGGATTATCGTCAGGAACAGGTGGGTTCGATTTTATCTGCCCTTGAGAATAACTATCCCGGAAGGTTCGTGGCAAACCCTGCCTGAGAGCTTTTGAAAGTCAGGCCCCTATAGAACTTCAGGCCTTTCGGCTACCAGGATTTCTGTTGTAAAGCTATTGCCACCGCGAAGACCGGTGATCTTGACGTGGTTTCCTGGTTTTTGTTGTGCGATGTAATTGAAGGCAGCATAGGCACTGATAATCGGCGCATCATCGATCTCGGTAATAATGTCCCCGGGTTTAAGGCCAGCCTGAAAGGCTGGACCATCCTTGACGACACCGGCAACCAGGACGGCCTGTTCAATCGTCAGACCAAAGGATTCGGCGAGGGCGGGGGTTATGTCCTGTCCCTCAACGCCTAGCCAGCCTCTAATCACATGGCCATGTTTGAGAATCTGTTCAAGGACATCCTGGGCCAGTGTAATCGGGATTGCAAAACCAATGCCCTGTGATCCACCGCTCTCACTATAGATAGCTGAATTAATGCCGATGAGCTCGCCCTTGGCATTCACCAGGGCCCCCCCCGAGTTGCCTGGGTTGATGGCGGCATCGGTCTGGATGAAGTCTTCAATGGTATTAATGCCCAGTTGGCTGCGTCCGGTGGCGCTGATGATCCCCATGGTGACCGTCTTGCCGACACCATAGGGGTTGCCTATGGCGAGGACTACATCACCGACATGCAGTGCATCGGGTGAGGCAACAACGGGTTCGGGCAGGTGGTCATCATCGATCTTGAGTACCGCCAGATCGGTTTCCCGGTCGCTACCCACGAGTGCTGCGCTCAGGACCCTGCCATCCTCGAGCATGACCTGAATCTTGTCGGCATTTCGTACGACATGGAAATTGGTAAGCAGGTAGCCATCCGGATTAATGATGACGCCAGACCCAAGGCTGGCATCATTCCTTTTGCGACCGGGTTGCTGTTCATCCCCGTAGAAATGTTTGAACAGGGGGTCGTTGGCAAAGGCCGGGTTGACCTCCTGGACCTCCTGGCTGGTAAATATATTCACCACGGCGGGTGATGCCTTGGATACGGCCTGGGCATAGGAGCTCGGATTCTGACCGTTTGTTGAAATTCGGGCAACCTGGGCTCCGGGCAGCTTTAACCAGTCAGGAAAGATCAATACGATCAGGACTGCCGCAGTAATCCCGACCAGTATGCTTTCCAGGAGGAAGCGTCCCGCTTTATTCATTGAATAGCCTCGTTCGATCAACTAACACTTTAGTATCAAGCTCGGGGATAATACCTCTTCTTCGGTTTTCATGCCCAGAATAAAGAGGAGCAGCCATGGCCAGCCTGAATAAGATCACGGCTTATAGTAACGAGCTTCTACATATCGATGCCTTTAGTGATTATTGTCCCAACGGATTGCAGGTAGAGGGAGGACCAGGAATAGAGCGTATTGTGACCGGTGTGACGGCCTCCCAGGGGCTCATCGATGCGGCCATCGACCATGATGCTGATCTGTTACTGGTTCATCATGGCTACTTCTGGAAGGGCGAGGACCCCTGTATTACCGGTATGAAATACCGCCGCCTGGCAGCCCTGATACGGCATGATATTGCGCTACTGGCCTATCATCTGCCCCTGGATGCCCATCCGGAACTGGGAAACAATGCGCAACTGGCCCGGATTCTGGGGTTTGAGATAGAGGGGCCTCTTAATCCCGACTCTCTGGTTTGGCTTGGTCGTCTGGATGCACCTCTGGATCTGGAGGATCTGGGGCACCATATTGGCCTTAGTCTGGGCAGGCCGCCTGAACTCATTTCGGGCGGAGAGCACAAAATTAAGCGACTAGGCTGGTGTACGGGGGCGGCCCAATCCTACCTGGAACAGGCGGCTTCGGCGGGGGTGGATGCCTTTATCAGTGGCGAGATCTCGGAGCAAACGGTCCATATTGCGCGTGAGTTAGGGGTCCACTATATTGCCGCCGGGCATCACGCAACGGAGCGCTACGGGGTGCAGGCTCTGGGTGAAAAGCTGGCCCGGGAATTTGGACTATCACACCACTTTATCGACATCCCTAATCCCGTGTAAAACACTCAATTAAAGGGAAAAATTCCTGTTTGGGGTGGACGAAAAGGGTCACTTGTAAGATACTAGCGCGATTTATTGGGCCAGAATATAAGTAACATCTTATATACTCATTCAGCACTGCAAGATGGGTTCGAGATTTTGCAGTCTGGCCTTGATTAAATTTTAGTCTGACGGGGAGAAAAACCTATGGCAAATGATGGCGTAGATAAAGGCCGCCGCCGGTTCCTTATTGCTGCCACATCCGTGGTTGGTGGTGCAGGTGCCGTTGCAGTTGCAGTGCCTTTTGTGTCTTCCATGTTGCCCAGCGCACGCGCAAAAGCGGCTGGAGCTCCGGTAGAAATTGATATCTCAGCAGTGGAGCCGGGCCAGCGTGTAACGGCTGAATGGCGTGGAAAGCCTATCTGGGTAGTGCGTCGCACCGAGGAAATGCTGAAAAATCTGCCAACACTGGATGACCATTTGCGTGATCCTAATTCCGAAGTGGCCTCGCAACAACCAAGCTATGCCCAGAACCCCGACCGTTCTATCAAGCCTGAATATTCGGTACTTATTGGTATCTGTACCCACCTGGGTTGTTCACCGACCTTCCGCCCCGAGCTGGCACCGGCCGATCTGGGCGATGACTGGAAAGGTGGCTTCTTCTGCCCCTGTCACGGCTCTCGCTTTGACCTGGCTGGACGTGTCTATCAGGGCGTACCAGCGCCAACCAACCTGGTGGTTCCGCCACATCGCTACATCGGTGAATCAACCATCCTAATCGGTGAAGACCAAGAAGGGGCTGCATAATGAGTAAGATGCTGACAAACCTGCTTGCCTGGACGGATGCCCGTTTCCCCCTTACCAAGATGTGGGAAGAGCATCTCTCCAAGTACTACGCGCCGAAGAACTTCAATTTCTGGTATTTCTTCGGTTCCCTGGCTCTGCTGGTGCTGGTCATCCAGATCGTGACCGGTATCTTCCTGACCATGAACTACAAGCCGGATGGTGCCCTGGCCTTTGCCTCGGTCGAATACATCATGCGTGATGTCGAGTGGGGCTGGCTAATCCGCTACATGCATTCCACGGGCGCCTCCGCGTTCTTCGTGGTGGTGTATCTGCATATGTTCCGTGGCCTGATGTATGGTTCCTACAAGAAGCCCCGTGAACTGATCTGGCTGTTTGGCATGGCGATCTACCTGGTTCTGATGGCCGAGGCCTTCATGGGCTATCTGCTACCCTGGGGCCAGATGTCCTACTGGGGTGCCCAGGTTATTATCTCCCTGTTCAGTGCCATCCCCATTGTGGGTGACGACCTCGCGCTATGGATTCGTGGTGATTATGTCATCTCGGATGCCACCCTGAACCGCTTCTTCGCCTTCCACGTCATTGCCGTACCCCTGGTCCTGCTGGGCCTGGTTGTTGCACACATCATCGCGCTGCATGAAGTGGGTTCCAACAACCCGGACGGTGTCGACATCAAGAAGAACAAGGATGAGAACGGTATTCCGCTGGACGGCATTCCTTTCCATCCATACTACAGCGTCAAGGATATCGTGGGTGTCGTGGTCTTCCTGATGGTGTTCAGCCTGATTATCTTCTACGCGCCTGAGATGGGTGGTTACTTCCTGGAGCATGCCAACTTCATCCCGGCGGATCCGCTAAAAACGCCTGAGCATATCGCTCCAGTATGGTACTTCACGCCGTTCTACGCGATTCTGCGTGCGGTACCCGATAAGTTGCTGGGTGTTATCGCCATGGGCGGTGCCATCGCTGTTCTGTTCGTCCTGCCCTGGCTGGATCGTAACAATGTGCGCTCCATCCGTTACCGTTCAACCGCTTACAAGATCAACCTGGTCCTGTTCGTAATCGCCTTTATTGCCCTGGGCTGGCTGGGTATGCAGCCTGCAACTCCGCTCCTGACCTTGTTCGCGCAGATCTTCAGTGCGATCTACTTCGGGTTCTTCGTGGCGCTGTTCTTTATCAGTAAGAACGAAAAGACCAAACCAGTTCCAGAAAGGGTGACAGGATGATGAAAAAGCTAATTCTGATTGCATTGATATTCTTCGTGGCCCCTGCGGGTGTGATGGCAGCGGGTGGCTCTTCTTTCCCGAAGGATAAGGCCAATATCGACCTGCATAACACCGAGTCGCTACAGCGCGGTGCCAGGTTGTTCGTCAACTACTGCCTGAACTGTCACTCGGCCGGATATGCCCGTTACAATCGCGTCGCGGCTGATCTGGGCATTACCGAGGAGCAGATGAGTGAGAACATGATTTTCACCACTGATGAAAATGGTGAACAGTCGAAGGTCGGTTCCCTCATGAAGGTGGCCATGACTGAAAAATATGCCAAGGAAGCCTTCGGTACCAAGATCCCTGATCTGACCCTGATCGCTCGCGTAAAGGGTAATGATTGGCTGTACACCTATCTGCGTACCTTCTACCTGGATGATTCCCGTCCAACGGGTATGAACAATGCTATGTTCCCTGATGTGGGTATGCCCCATGTGCTGTGGGAGCTGCAGGGATATCAGAAGGTGATCGAGGAAACCACGGTTGATGATCATGGTCATGAACATACCAAGATCGTTGGTTTCGAGACCGTTGTCCCCGGCAGCATGACTGCTCCGGAATACGATCAGGCGGTGCGTGACCTGGTTGGTTTCCTGGCCTATATGGGAGAGCCGGTACAGCTGGAGCGCCAGAGGCTGGGTGTGTACGTCCTGCTGTTCCTGGCCCTGCTGTTTGTTGTGGCGTACTTCCTGAAAAAGGAATACTGGAAAGACATTCACTAAAAGAGTGCTCTGTTCCTGCGAAGACGCCCCCCAAAACCGAGGGGCGTCTTTTTTTGTTATAATGCCGCTTTTGTTAATTTTGTGATTTGATTGGAGAGACACGATGGCTCTGGTTGCCAATAGGCGCTCGGTAATGACCGTATTTTCATCACCCACCTGTTCCGAGAGTCATCGGTGCCGGATCGTGCTGGCCGAGAAGGACATCACCGTTGATGTCATCAACATCGATCCCAGTGATATGCCGGAAGACCTCTCCGATATCAATCCCTATAACTCCGTACCGACCCTGATCGATCGTGACCTTGTGCTTTATGATGCCCGTGTCATTATCGAGTATCTGGATGAGCGTTTTCCGCATCCTCCGCTGATGCCCGTGGATCCTGTATCTCGTGCCCATGCCCGTCTGACCCTGTTCCGGGTTGAGAATGACTGGTATAGCCTGATCCCTGATCTGGAATCGGGTAATGCTACCAAGGCCAACAAGGCCAAGAAAATCCTCAAGGAGAGTCTGCTGGCCTCTGCCGAGGTCTTCGCGGCCAAGCCCTATTTTCTGAGTGAACAGTTTAGTCTGGTCGATGCATCCATTGCCCCGATCCTGTGGCGTCTGGACCGCTGGGGTATCCAGTTACCGCCCAAACAGGCCAAGCCGATCCTGGATTATGCAGAGAGACTGTTCGATCGCGAGGCCTTCCAGCAGAGCCTGAGCGAAGAAGAAAAGGAAATGCGGGAATAAGTCCGTGGAGATGACCTCCAGCCGGCCTTATCTGATCAGGGCCATCTATCAGTGGATTGTCGATAATGGTCTCACACCCTATATCCTGGTGGATGCCAGTGATGAGGAGATGATGATCCCACGGCAGTATGTTGAGGATGGCAAGATCGTACTCAATATCGCCCCGATGGCCATACGCAGCCTTACGCTTGGAAATGATGAAATCACGTTCAATGCCCGATTTGGTGGGCAGCCCATGGATGTTGTTATTCCGGTGAGTCAGGTCCTGGCGACCTATGCCCGAGAAAATGGACAGGGAATGATGTTCCAGGATGAAGAGGACAAGCAGCCGCCACCATCCTCGGGTGGCGATGACAAGGATTCGGGGCGTCCCAGCCTTCGGGTCGTCAAATAGCCAGACGCATCCATGATCGAGGTCTGCACCGGTGACATTACCAGGTTAGACGTTGATGCTATTGTTAACGCTGCGAATCCTTCCCTGCTGGGTGGAGGGGGTGTGGATGGCGCCATTCATCAGGCGGCAGGGCCTCAGCTGCGGGAATTCAACAGGGGGCTAGGTGGATGTCCCACCGGTGAGGCAAGGATCTCCCCGGGTTTCAGGCTACCGGCAAGACATGTCATTAGCACGGTCGGTCCTGTATGGCATGGCGGTGAACAGGGTGAGCCTGATCTATTGAAGAACGCCTATCGGCATTCACTTGAGCTGGCCCTTGATAACCGTGTTCGTTCCATTGCCTTTCCGGCTATCAGTACCGGCGTCTATGGCTACCCTCTGGTCCCTGCAGCCGAGATTGCTATTTCGGTCATGCGTTGTTTCGAGTCGAGGTTTGATCTGATCCTGGCCTGTTGCTTTAGTCAGTCCGTGGCCGATGTCTATGAGGATGCCCTGGAGCGTATCGCCGATTGCTCCGAATAAGAATTAAATATCCGGTAGAGTCTTACCGGGATTGAGAATACCCCTGGGGTCAAAGCTGGCCTTGATCTGGCGCATCAGTTGCAGCGAGGGAGCGTCGATTTCGCGGGCAACGAAATCACGTTTGACCAGGCCTATCCCATGCTCGCCGGAGAGCGAGCCATCCAGTGCCAATACCAGCGTAAATACCTCATCAAGGCAAGACTCCGCTGCCTCGAGTTCCCTGGGATCATCCGGGTTGACCAGGAGATTGACATGGATATTGCCATTGCCGGCATGTCCGAAGTTGACGATCTTGATGGCGTATTTGCTGCTTAGCTGGCCCAGTCCATCAACGAGTTCTGGAATTCGTGATACCGGGACTACGACATCTTCATTTATTTTCTTGGGCGCAATCTTGCGCAGGGCCGGTGACAGGGCCTTGCGGGTGCTCCAGAGGGCCTCGACTTCCTTGGTGTTCCTGGCGATGTCTAACTCCAGGCAGCCAGGGGTCCTGGCCGCGGAACGGATGGCATCGACGGCCTGATCGAGGCAGGCCTCGGATCCATCTATCTCGATCATTAGCAGGCCACCGGCCTGTTGAGGAATTTCGACAGCCGAGTCATCACGGATCATGTCCAGGGCGGCGCCATCCAGAAACTCCAGGGCGCAGGGGATGATCGGCTGTGCCATGATTCGAGAGACCGCCTTAGCCGCAGAGTGCATATCCTGATAGATAGCCCGCAGGGTGCGCTTGCCCTCTGCCAGTGGCGTTAACTTGAGGGTAGCTTCGGTAATGACTGCCAGGGTCCCCTCTGAGCCGATTAGCAGTCGGGTCAGGTCCAGGCCGACAACGCCCTTGGTGGTGCGGGTGCCCGTTTGAATGATGTGTCCTGCGCCAGTCACGGCACGAAGACCTAGCGTGTTTTCACGGGGTGTCCCGTACTTGACGGCCCTCGGGCCGGCGGAGTTATAAGCCAGATTGCCTCCGACGGTACACACGGCTGAGCTGGTTGGGTCGGGGGGCCAGAAAAAACCATGCTCTGCCACTGCCAGTTGAACGTCCTGGTTGGTAACCCCTGGTTGCACACGTACAAATCGATTTTCGGGATCAATGCTCAGTATGTGATTCATGCGTTCCAGTGAGAGCACCAGTCCGCCCGTTACCGGTACGGTGGCCCCGGTGGTGCCGGTTCCACGACCACGGGTAATCAGAGGAACCTGGTATTCGTTGCAGGCGCGAATCAGTTCAAGGATCTGTGCTTCCTGATTGGCAAAGACCACGGCATTCGGTAAGGCCTGCTGGCGGGAATTGTCGTAACCATAGGGCAGGCAATCTGCAGGGTCTGTCAGCAGGTTTTCCATGCCAACAATATTACCGAGCCGTTCAAAAAAAGCCTGGTCAGGCATTACCGAACAGGTTCTGGTCAATCAGATCGCAAAGACTGTGGATGACTACGAGATGGGATTCCTGGATGCGTGCGGTCGAAGTTGAAGGGACGCGTATCTCTGTATCCAGGTCGTTCAGCAACTCGGCCATCTGGCCGCCATCTTTCCCGCTGAGAGCGACAATGGACATGCCGCGCTCATGAGCGGCTTCAATAGCGGTATTGACATTGCCTGAGTTTCCGGAGGTCGAAATGGCCAGCAGGACATCTCCGGGCTGTCCCAGAGCCAGAACCTGTTTGGAAAAAATTTCGACATAGGCGTAGTCGTTGGCTATCGATGTCAGGGTCGAGCTGTCGGTGGTCAGGGCCATGGCAGGCAGGCCTGGTCGTTCCATTTCAAAACGATTGAGTAGTTCTGAGGAAAAATGCTGGGCATCGCCTGCCGAGCCCCCATTGCCGCAACTCAGGATTTTGTTACCAGACCGAAGCGCATCGATCATCAGTGATGCGCCCTTGGCGATGTGTTCGGGTAAGAGTTCTGAGGCCTTCTGTTTGGTCTCTATGCTCAGTGCGAAGTGCTGTTTGATTCGGTCAAGGTCATTCATGATTCAGGCCTCGAAGGCATTTTTTATCCATTCTATGTCATTTCCTTCCAGGGCGAGAACATCCATCCTGGCAGGATAGTGCGGCGCATGTTGTTGCAGAAACTGTGCGGCCGTTGTCAATAATCGTTGTTGCTTCTGGAATGTGACGCTGAGACTGGCCCCACCAAAAGTCTTGTTGCGACGGTAGCGGACTTCAATAAAAACAATGGTCCCGCCATCTTTCATGATCAGGTCGATCTCTCCATACCTGGATCGGTAATTACGTTGGATCAGGCTAAGCCCATTTTGTTCCAGGTAGCTTAGCGCGCGATCCTCGGCCTCCTTGCCGGTCTGTTGGTTCATGCTGTCACGATTTAGTAGTTCTTTTCGGTGTCGGCTGACTGGCTCATGGAGACCGGGATGCCCTTATTAAAGCGGGCCCATTTCAGCTGGCGGTGGACCTGTCGGTCGTTATCCAGTGAGAGGTTGCCTGTTACCCCTTCGAAATGCTCATAGTTTTTTACAGAGAGTCTGGGTAGATACGGGATGAGTCGATAACTATCGACGCCCAGCGCCATCAGGCGAGGATACTTGTTGCTGGCGGTTGGATCCAGGCGAGTCAGTTCTGCCTTGATCTCAGGTTCGGGGTTGGCATTCTGGATCAGCCAGGGGATCTCGCTGTAGACGATACCATCGAGGTCGCGGTCGGCATTTTTATTGACCTCGCCCGAGAAGACATGCGACGTCGCGTAGACGGGAAGGTCGCCGCTGCGATGATATTTGAGCTGTGGCTTGATCAGTCTTGCCTGTCTTGGGGTCGCGGCCACAAAGATGAACTGGACATCCTGTCGGCGCCGGGGTTCGAATTTTACGTTCTGTTTGATGGTAGTCTGCACCTGGCGTGACCGAAGCTTGCTCTTATCCAGGTTCAGGGTGCGCATGATGGTGGATGAGTAATCCGCTGACTTGGGGTCAAAATAACCGGTACTTAATACCGTCCCGCTCAGTTCCTCATACCGCTGGGTGAAGCTTTCAAGGATACGCTCGCCCCAGTTATTTCTAGGGGCGTAGGCGATACCAAATTCAAAGCCATCGATGGAAGCGCGTTCAGCGGCCTGGCGGGCCTCATCTTCGGGGGCCAGCCCAAACTGGTAGAAATTTTCCGGTGGTGTCATGTCGGGGTCCAGCGCATTGAGTGCCAGGACCGGCACCGTCATCTCGACGGCATTGGCCATTTTTTCGACATTGTCCTTGTTCAGGGGGCCGATAATGAATTCAACACCATCCTCTATGGCCTGGCCATAGAGACGGTCAATAGACGAGGAGGTGTCTGAGGTGTCATAAAAAACAATATCCGGTCGTTGAAGGTCGGAAGGGTGATCATAGTAGGCCGCCAGTAGTCCGTCGATAACGGCCTGGCTAATGGGGGCAATGCGTCCTTTCAGGGGTAAGAAGACGCCAATCTTGGCCGGATATTTCTGGAGTTCGGCCCACTGGGCACGTAACTGGGTGAGCATACCCGGGTTGGCGGGGTGTTCGGGGTAGGCCTGTGCCCAGGCATCAAGTTGCCTGTCGAGTTCGCCCCCCTGTACGGGCGTCGTATTCGCGATATAGGCCAGCTCCATCCAGCCCTTAAGTATGGGGTCCTGGGTGCGGGCAGACCATTGGTAGAGGTCCTGGCTATTGGTCTGTATCAGTGCGGCCCAGAGTGCCTCGCGGTTCTCCTGTGCCTCGATGGGCTCCTCAATGAGATCCTCGAGTTGCAGGTAGGTCTGAATGGCCTCCAGGTTCAGGCCACTGGCCAGAGTGGCCTCCGCCTGTGTCCGTAGAAACGTGCGCTGAAGAACGGGACTGAGTTTGTCGGTAGGGAAGGCCAAGGCATCCAGGGCCTTGCCCGGGTGATTCTCTATCAGGGCGATACGGGCCATGGCCAGGCGTTTGCGCGCCTGTTCTTCATGGCTGAGGTGTTTGTCATCCAGTACCGCCAGGTATTGCTTGGCCGTCGGCAGTAGATCGGGTGTTAGCGCCGCTTCCAGGGCGAGTAGCTGGAAGCGGTCCCGTTCAGGTTGTTCGGCGTTACGAGCCAGTTCGGCATAAATAGAGAGTGCTCCCTGGTTGTCACCTTCGGAGAGTCTGTTGGCGGCCTCGATTAATTGCTGATCGGTATCCTGGATGCCCTTTTCTGGAACGGCGCAGGCGGCTAGTAGGGTCAGGGTGAGTATTATGCAGGTTCTTTTTAATAATGTACTGGGCATCGTGTAGAGTGTGTTGCTGGATGATTGTGCGGATTATAACTCAATGATTGAAACAAGCGGTGTTTTATATATCGTGGCCACGCCGCTCGGTAATCTCGGAGATATGAGTCCTCGTGCTATCGAAGTATTGCAGCAGGTGGACTGGATAGCGGCGGAAGATACCCGGCACAGCGGTCGTTTATTGCAGCATTTTGGGATCACTACGCGCATGCTGAGTTTGCATGACCACAATGAGCAGCAGCAATCTGAGCGTCTGCTTCAGATGCTGAGTGAAGGCAAATCGCTGGCCCTGATCTCCGATGCGGGTACGCCATTAATCAGTGATCCGGGGTATCGCATGGTGCAGAGGGCGCGTGAGGAGGGTTTTGTCGTTGTGCCGGTGCCTGGACCTTCTGCGGTTATAGCGGCCCTGTCGGTCTCTGGGTTACCTACCGATCGATTCGCGTTTGAGGGTTTTCCTCCGCCCAAGCAGGGGGTGAGAAAGCGCTACCTGGAAACACTGGCAAATGAATCCCGTACCCTGGTTTTTTATGAATCCTGTCACCGTATTGTGGACAGTTTGCAGGATATGGCTGCTATCTTTGGAATACAACGTCAGGCGGTGGTGGCTCGGGAGCTGACCAAGACATTCGAGGAGATTCAGGCTGGCGATTTGGCTGGTCTGGTTCAGTGGGTTACGTCAGATGCCAATCATCAGAAGGGAGAGTTTGTCGTGCTGATCCATGGGGTGTCCCCGGCAGAGGGTGATCAGGCACTGGATGAGGAGGCCCTGCAGACACTACGAGTGCTAATGGAGGAGTTGCCTTTGAAGCAGGCGGCAAGGCTGACGGCCAAAAGACATGGTCTGCAGAATCGAATGGTCTATCAGGCGGGGCTTGCCCTGAAGGGGTAGTGGTCTGTCAGGCAGCCAGGTTGCCGTATTCCTTATCATTTTGGGCAGGCTCGGGCGGAGACTGGGTTTGGTCCATTGGCATCGATGCCTTATCGGGCAAGATATTTCTTATTGGGTTTTGAGAGGTAGATAACGCTTTATCAGGGCAATTGTGTGTACTTTAGCTAATAAGAACAATAACTACTGCCCATTAAAACCATCAACAGGATGAACGCATGACTGACATCAGTATTATGGACTCAGAGGACTTCAAGGAGGGAGTTAAATTTTTTCAGGCCGGAAATCATGAGGTGGCGGCCGTTTTTTTTAGTGACCTGCTTGAGTCTGAGGCCTTTCTTGCTGAGGATGTTCAGCTTTGTCGCTCCTGGCTTGGACTCTCCCAGGTCATGGGTGGTGATCAGGATGGCGTTGTCTTTTGTCGTATCGCGGCCAAGGAAGGGAAACCGCCCCTGCAGATCTTTCTGAATCTGGCTCGGGCTGAGCTGGCCTGCGGAAATATCGAAAAATTGATGCAGGCCGTTGAGCATGGCCTATCGTTGTATCCCGATATGCCGGTTCTGGTTGAGTTGCATGACAAATATAACCGTCGTGATCCATCGGTTTTACCTTTCCTGAAACGGGAAAATCCCTGTAATCGCTGGTTGGGCGTAATGAAGAGGCGTTTAAAATCAGGCGTGGGTAAATCTGCCAATCAGAGTATGGTATCCTCCACCATGGAGTCGGCCAGGCAGTCGCTGCGTCGTTAGGCGTGGAGGAAAGTCCGGGCTCTACAGGGTAAGGTGCCAGGTAACACCTGGGCGGCGCGAGCCGATGGAAAGTGCAGCAGAGAGTAGACCGCCGATGGCTGGCGCAAGCCGGTACAGGTAAGGGTGAAAGGGTGCGGTAAGAGCGCACCGCGCGGATGGTAACATTCAGCGGCATGGTAAACCCCGCCTAGAGCAAGGCCAAATAGGGATACTATGGTGCGACCCGCACTGTATCCGGGTAGGCTGCTTGAGGTGCTTGGTGACAGGCATCCCAGATGAATGACTGTCCAAGACAGAACCCGGCTTATCGGCCGACTCTTTTTCTCTCCTGATGTGTCCTTAAAACCCTTAAACTTAATGTAACTTCTCAGCATTAACCCCCAACAAACTGATTTGATTTTTTAAACTGTATTTAGTTTTAAAGCAGTTTCTCCCCACCTTTGTCTTGTTTCACTAAGTCCTTGTCACAAAAGAAGAATTTATCTTCTTTTGTCCCTCATTTTGCTTGACATTTGAGTGTTTGGGTTTCTATAGTGTAGGAATGTGGGAGGAAGTGGGAGATTGTGGGTTAGTCGCCCGCTAAAGAGGGGTTCATGTTCCGAGGGGTCAACAATCTAAATCTGGACGCGAAGGGGCGTATGGCGATACCGGCCAGGTATCGTGATCGTCTGCTTGAGTCCTGTGGTGGGCGTTTGATTTTCACCATCGATGTTGATCGCTGCCTGCTGCTCTATCCCCTGACCGAGTGGGAGCAGATCGAAAAGGCCCTGATGTCCCGTCCCAATATGAATCCTCAGGTGCGTCGCCTGCAGCGTCTGATCGTGGGGCATGCCACGGATGTCGAGATCGATGGTCAGGGTCGTGTCCTGGTGCCCCCCACTCTGCGCGAGTATGCAGAACTGCAAAAACATGCGGTGCTGGTGGGGCAGGGTAATAAGTTTGAGCTCTGGGATGAGGAGGTCTGGGCCAGGCAGCGTGATGCATGGCTGGAGGATGAAATCGCCGGAGACCCGGCTGCAGCGCTAGAGTCTCTGTCGCTATGAGTGTCGCTATGAGTCACGAGACGGTGCTGCTTAAGGAGGCCGTTGACGCGCTGGTTTGGGATGATGCAGGCATTTACATCGATGGCACCTATGGTCGTGGTGGTCATACCGCGGCTTTGTTGGGGCGTCTCTCTTCCCAGGGTTGTGTGCTTGCAATCGATAAAGATCCCGAGGCCATTGATGATGCGCGTCGGCGCTGGGCTGATGAAGGTCGCTTTGATATCGAGTCGGGTTCCTTTGCCCAGATGGACGAATTTTCCGAGGCTCGTGGCTGGGCGGGTGCCGTGAGTGGTGTGTTGCTGGATCTCGGCGTCTCTTCACCTCAGCTTGATGATGCGCAGCGGGGGTTTAGTTTTCTCAAGTCTGGTCGGCTTGATATGCGAATGAATCCCGAGGTCGGTCAAAGTGCGGCGCAATGGCTGGCGCAGGCGCCCGAAAAAGAAATTGCAGATGTGATTTATCAGTATGGCGATGAGCGCTTTTCGCGACGTATTGCCAGGGCTATTGTTCGTGAACGCGAACTGGATCCTATTAAGGATACTCTGCGACTGGCCGAGATCATTGCCGATGCCGTGCCAAAGCATGAAAAAGGTAAGCATCCGGCCACCAGAAGTTTTCAGGCCATTCGTATCTTTATTAATGAAGAGCTGGACGATCTGCAGAAAGGACTGGAGGCCGCGGTCTCGGTCCTGGCTAAGGGTGGACGTCTGGCGGTTATCAGTTTTCATTCTCTTGAGGATCGTATTGTTAAGCGTTTTATGCGACGCGAGACCCAGGGTGAGCCTGTGCCCAGGCGCTTGCCCGTGCCGGGTGCTGCAGCGGCAGGGCGCCTGAAACTGGTGGGTAAGGCTATTCGTCCAGGAGAGGATGAGGTAGCGGCGAACCCCAGGGCGCGCAGTGCGATTATGCGCGTGGCGGAGCGTCTGTGATGACGGGGCAATTTGTCGTGCTGGGGCTGTTGGTGGTGATGGTCGTCTCCTCGGCGGTGGGTGTGGTCTATGCCAGGCACGAGGGACGGAAACAGTTTGTCGTGTTGCAGCAGTTGTCTCGTGAACGTGATGACCTGGATATTGAATGGGGTCGTCTTCAGTTGGAGCAGGGCGCATGGGCTGCGCATGGGCGCATAGAGCGTATTGCGCATGAAAAGCTGAATATGCGTCTACCGATGGCAAAAGATACGGTGATTTATAGTCCATGAGTGAACAGGGCGGTCAATTGGGATATCGAGTGCGAAGGGTGTTTGTATTGTCCCTCTTCGCGCTTGCTATGGCCTCCCTGGGGGCTCGTGGATTTTATCTGCAGGTCCTGGATCACGAGCGCCTCAGTGGCGAGGGTGAGTCTCGTCATTTGCGTGTGGTCGAAATGCCAGCCCATCGTGGCATGATCACTGATCGCTTAGGAGAAGCGGTTGCCATTAGTACACCCGTGGATACGGTCTGGGCAGACCCTTCTGAACTGATTCATGCGCAGGACCGTTTGCCGGAGCTGGCACACCTCCTTGGAATGGATAGTGAGAGTCTATTGCAGCGCCTGGCAGGGAAAGCGGATAAGGAGTTTTTATACATCAAAAGGAGGGTGAATCCCGAAAAGGCGCGTCAGGTGATGGCGCTGGGCCTGCCTGGTGTGTCGCTACAGCGCGAATATCGCCGCTTCTACCCCATGGGTGAGGTGATGGCGCATGTGTTGGGCTTTACCAATATAGACGATCATGGTCAGGAGGGTTTGGAGCTGGCCTATGATGAATGGCTCAGTGGTGAGTCTGGTCTGAAGCGTGTGGTCAAGGATCGTTTGGGGCGTGTGGTGGATGATGTGGAGCAGATTCGTGCCCCCTCTCCTGGCCAGCAACTGACAATCAGTATCGATAGTCGCCTGCAATACCTGGCCTATCGCGAATTAAAGCGCGCCGTGCAGGAGCATCAGGCGGTATCGGGGTCTGTGGTCGTGATGCGGCCCGATAATGGCGAGGTGCTGGCGATGGTAAATCAACCGGCCTTTAATCCTAATAATCGTAAGGGGGTTAAAACCAGTTCATTTAGAAATCGTGCAGTCACCGATGTATTTGAGCCAGGCTCAACCGTTAAGCCCTTTGTGGTGGCGGCAGCGATCGATTCCGGGCGCTATGCCCCTTCCAGCATTATTAATACTGCACCGGGTTATTATCGCGTGCAGGGCAAGCAGATCAAGGATTCCCGGAATTATGGCCGACTTAGTCTCGGTAAGATTCTGAGTAAATCCAGTAATGTCGGCGCCAGTAAGCTGGCCCTTGAGCTCCCCTCTGGTGAGCTTTGGTCGATGTTTGACGGTATCGGATTCGGGCAGGTGACCGATAGCGGTTTTCCCGGAGAGTCGGCCGGTCTTTTGAATGATTTTTCGCGCTGGCGTGAATTTGAAAAGGCGACCTTGTCCTTCGGTTATGGCCTGTCGGTCACGCCATTGCAGCTGGCCGAGGCCTACGCGGTGCTGGCCGCCGATGGAGTCTATCATCCAGCGAGTTTTATGCGTGTTGATATGCCTGAATCACGGCAGGTCATGAAACCGGAGACGGCCAAGGCCGTACGCCGTATGCTTCAAGGGGTCGTGCGCAAGGAGGGTACAGGCTATCTCGCCAGGGTGGAGGGTTATACCGTTGCCGGCAAAACCGGGACGGCGCGCAAGTCGATAGCCGGTGGATATGCTGAAGACCGCTATATTGCGGTCTTCGCTGGTATGGTGCCAGCGGTCAATCCCGAGCTGGTCGCAGTCGTCATGATTAACGAGCCCCGCAAGGAAGAGTTTTATGGGGGCCGGGTTGCAGGACCTGTCTTTTCTCGAATTATGTCCGGAGCGGTACGCCTCCTTGATATTGCACCTGATGATTATGAGGCGGTCAGGGCATCGGCAGCGAGTAAGGAGCCGAGGGTATGAGGTTATCCAGGCTTCTGGAGGGGTATGTTGAGGAGCTTGCCTTTGAAGATCTCGAGATTCTGGGTATGGCGCTGGATAGCCGAAAGGTAAGGCCGGGATTTTTGTTTGTGGCCATGGCTGGTCTTCAGGAGCATGGTTTGGCCTATGCCGAGCAGGCAATTGCTGAGGGAGCAATTGCCATCATCTGGGAATCTAGCCCAGATGTGAGTGCCCATGAACTTCAGCACCATGTTCCGGTGATTGAGGTTGCTAACCTTCGTTATCAGCTGGGTAAAATCGCCAGTCGTTTTTATGGTCACCCTTCACGCAACATGACGGTCTTGGGTGTCACGGGGACGGATGGCAAGACCTCGGTGGCACATATTCTGGCAGAGGCGCTGGATGACGAGGATCTGCCCGCCGGATATATCGGCACCCTGGGAAGCGGCTTAATTGGCGGGCTCAGAAAAACCATGCATACAACGCCAGACGCGATCGCCCTGCAGGGTATTTTGGCGGAGATGCGTGATCAGAGGATCCGCTGGGTGGCACTGGAAGTTTCTTCGCATGCCCTCGATCAGGGGCGAGTGGAGGGGGTCCGGTTTGATGTCGCCATCTTTACGAACCTGACCCGTGATCATCTGGATTATCACGGAGACCTGGAGGCCTATGCGGCCGCCAAGCGCCGTCTGTTCCAGAACCCTGCACTTGGGGTGGCGGTCCTCAATCTTGATGACCCTTATGGTGACGCGCTGGCTGACTCCTTGAAAGATGAGTTGCGCGTACTGGGTTTTGGTACGCGCAAAACGCAGTATGAATTCGATGCCGTGATAGCGAAAGACATTACGTTTGATAGTCGTGGTACACATATCAAGGTCCAGACCCCATGGGGTGAGGATGAGTTCAGCAGCTCCTTGCTGGGGCGATTCAATGTACAGAACCTGCTGGCCGCACTGGCTGCCATGCTGGTCCAGGGTGTAGAACTTGCCGAGGCGCTGGTTAGATTAAGTCGAGTGCATACGGTACCTGGTCGTATGGAGTCCTTTGGGGGGGAGGTTGGTCCTCTAGCCATTATTGATTATGCGCACACCCCTGCGGCCCTGGAACATGTCCTGACTGCGGCAAGAGAGCACTGCAAAGGTGAATTGTGGTGCGTCTTTGGTTGTGGGGGGGATCGAGATCAGGGCAAGCGTCCTCTGATGGCGGCCATTGCCGAGCAGTTTGCGGATAGAGTGGTGGTAACCAATGACAATCCGCGTAGTGAGGCCCCCGAGCAGATCATCAATCAGATTATGCTGGGCTTCACTCAGCCATCCGCTGTCATGGTTGAGATGGACCGGGCGGTTGCAATTGAGCAGGCCCTGTCGCAGGCAGGATCGAATGATGTCGTCCTGATTGCTGGCAAAGGTCATGAGACCGTGCAGGTGATAGGCGATGAGTATATCTATCTGAGCGATCGAGACGAGGTGGCGCGCTATCTGAGTGAGGCAGTGACATGAGCTGGCTGAGTCTGGACAGGGTGGCGGCTTACGCGGGTGGACGACTTCAGGGGCAGGTCGTTGATGTGACGGGTGTCTCCACTGATACCCGTACTCTGCAATCGGGTGAGTTGTTTATCGCACTGAATGGCGAGAACTTTGACGGGCATGATTATGTGTCGCAGGCGTCGGCCAGAGGGGCCGCTGCGGCCATGGTCTCACGAGCTATTGAATGCGCGATACCACAGGTACTGGTCGATGATACGCGCCTTGGTCTGGGAAATTTAGCGGCAGGGTGGCGCCAGGACCTGAAGCCCGTGATGGTGGGGCTGACTGGTAGTAACGGAAAGACCACCGTCAAAGAAATGATTGCAGCCATCTTCAAGCAACACGGACGTGTTCTGGCAACCAGGGGCAATCTGAATAACGATATCGGTATGCCACTGACACTACTCGAACTACGTCCAGAGCATGAGTTTGCAGTGATAGAGATGGGTGCGAATCACCTGGAAGAGATTCGGTATCTGGCTGAGATATCCGACCCTGATATAGGCCTGATCAATAATGCAGCACCGGCCCATCTGGAGGGTTTTGGTGATCTTGATGGGGTTGCCCGCGGCAAAGGTGAGCTATTTGAATCCCTGCGATCCGATGCCATTGCCATCCTGAATAAAGACGACGTCTACGCTGAATACTGGCGTGACTGTCTGCATGGTCAGGAGGTCATTAGTTTTGGTATGAATCCTGGCGCGGATGTCCACGGTGCTTATGATGCGCAGATTTTCAGTATTGCATATCAAGGTCAGCGTGTATCGGTCGATTTACCCTTGCCGGGTAGTCATAACCGTATGAATGCCCTGGCCGCGGCTGCATGCGCCATTGCAGCCGACTTGAGTCTTGAAAAGATTAAGGTGGGTCTTGAGTCTATTCAGTGTGTGGCGGGTCGTTTGCAGGTTCAAAGAGGACTGAAGGGCGCTCGCATCATTGACGACACCTATAACGCCAACCCGGGATCCCTTAAGGCCGCGATTGAATATCTCTCTGAGGCCGACGGGAGGCGCTGGCTGGTTCTGGGTGATATGGGGGAACTGGGTGATGCAGGAGAAGAGCTTCATCGCGATGCGGGACGATATGCCGCCGAGGCCGGTCTGGATCGGTTGTTTGTCCTGGGCGCACTGGCTCATAAAGCGGCTGAAAGTTTTGGTTCTGGTGCCACTGCGTATGACGATAAGACGTCTTTGATTCAGGCCCTGACTGATCAGCTCGATGACTCGGTCACGGTATTAATCAAAGGCTCGCGATCCATGGCGATGGAAGAAGTGGTGGGCGCCCTGATCATTGATCATGAGTCTTCAGATGAGAGCGGGGTGAAGCATGCTTCTTAGCCTGTTCAATTATCTGAGCCAGTTTGAGTCGGCCTTTTCTGTCTTTCAGTATCTCACCTTGCGCGCCATCCTGGGTGTGCTAACCGCCCTGGTGATTTCATTCCTGATCGGGCCGTTGGTGATTCGAAAGCTGGGTCAGTACAAGATTGGACAGATGGTGCGGGATGATGGACCACAAACCCATCTGACCAAGGCAGGTACGCCGACGATGGGGGGCACCCTGATCCTGCTGGCCGTTGCGATCAGTACCTTGCTCTGGAGTGATCTGAATAATCGTTTTGTCTGGATTGCCTTTGGCACCATGATGTTGTTTGGCGTAATCGGTGGTGTGGATGATTTCAAAAAGCTCAAGTATGGCAACAGTAAAGGTCTTTCGGCCAAGGCCAAGTATTTCTGGCAGACAGTGGTGGGACTGGGTGCTGCAGTCACACTCTACTACCTGGCCAAGGAGCCGATCGAAACAACCCTGATTATGCCCTTTTTCAAGACGGTAATGATCCCATTAGGTATTGGCTTTATACCGCTGGCCTATCTGGTCATTGTGGGTAGCAGTAATGCCGTGAATCTCACGGATGGGCTGGATGGCCTGGCTATTTTGCCCACGGTCCTGGTGGCGGGGGCCCTGGCCATATTTGCCTATCTATCCGGGCATGTGTACTTCGCTAATTATCTTGCAATTCCCTATGTCGCCGGGGTCGGTGAAGTGGTTGTTTTCTGTGCCGCGCTAGTCGGGGCCGGTCTGGGCTTTCTCTGGTTTAACGCTTATCCGGCCCAGGTCTTCATGGGTGATGTGGGCGCCCTGGCACTCGGTGCAGCTCTGGGTGTGGTGGCTGTAATGGTACGCCAGGAGCTGGTGCTGTTCGTGATGGGTGGGGTGTTCGTGATGGAGACCGTCTCGGTCATCCTGCAGGTCAGCTCCTACAAGTTAACGGGCAGACGTATCTTCCGCATGGCTCCGCTGCATCATCATTTTGAACTGAAGGACTGGCCTGAGCCGCGAATCATTGTTCGGTTCTGGATTATCACGGTTATCCTGGTCCTGATTGGTCTTGCGACCCTGAAGTTACGTTAATGGAATCGGCTATCAGTATAATGAAGCATCAAGCCTGTCAACATGTCATCGTGGGTCTGGGTACAACCGGGCTTTCGGTGGCACGCTATCTGTCCCGGCAGGGGCAGGGCTTTGCCGTGGTTGATAGTCGCAGGAATCCGCCGGGTAAGGACGAACTTAACCAGGCCTTTCCAGGCACCATTACCCATTATGGTGATTTTGACACCGAGTTGCTTAGACAGGCCGAACAATTAATTGTCAGCCCGGGGGTTTCTGTCAATACGCCGGAGATTGCACGGGCCAGGGCGAGCGGTCAGGAGATTCTGGGTGATGTGGAACTGTTTGCACGAGTTGTGACCAGGCCGGTCATCGCGATTACCGGTTCAAATGGCAAAAGTACGGTGACCGCCCTGGTGGGAGAGATGGCCAGAATAGCGGGAATCAAGGCGGGCGTCGGCGGCAACATCGGTACGCCGGCCCTGGACCTGCTGGAAGATACCGAGGCCGATCTGTTCGTACTGGAGCTATCAAGTTTTCAGTTAGAGACTACGACATCCTTGCGGCCCCTTGCCGCCGTGGTTCTGAATATCAGCCCAGATCATATGGACCGTTATGACGATCTGGATGCCTATGCCCAGGCCAAGGGTAGTATTTATCACCATGCACAGGTATGCATTGTGAATCGTGATGATCCGATAGCGAGTACCTTGGTTAAAGCCCCAGGTTTAGTCTCTTTTGGTCTGGATGCGCCCAGCACTGAACAGGACTTTGGGTTAATAAGGGACAACGGTGACGAGGTTCTGGTGCGTGGTCGGCAATCCATCATGAAGGCCTCAGACATTCGCATGCCCGGGCGGCATAATATTTCGAATGTCCTCGCGGCCATGGCGCTTGCCGATGCAGCGGGTATTTCGTTGGATGCCGCCGTTGAGGCTGCTCGAACCTTTGCGGGCCTTGCACATCGATGTGAATGGGTGGCTGAGTCGAATGGCGTTACATGGTTCAATGACTCCAAGGGAACAAATGTCGGCGCAACCATTGCAGCACTGAACGGTCTTTCACAAGCCGTGATACTGATAGCTGGCGGGCAGGGTAAAGGTGCTGATTTTTCGGATCTGCAATCGGCATTACGTGACAAGGCACGGAGTGTGATCCTGTTTGGTGAAGATGCCGATCAGATCGAGTTGGCAATCAATAATGTCGTACCCGTAGTGCGCGTCAGAAGCCTGGAAGAGGCCGTGTCACAGGCTGCACATCAGGCCCGGCCCAACGATGTGGTTCTGTTTTCACCGGCCTGCGCCAGTTTCGATATGTTCCGTCATTATCAGCAGCGTGGTGAGACCTTCGTCAGGCTGGTGAAGGAGTTACTCGCATGAGTACTTCAGCACTGCAGGCGAGTCGTGGAGCAGCAGAAGGTCAGCGCATTCAGCTCCAGCAAAGGCTGGATCTTGGCCTGGTGCTGGCCGTTGCCGTGTTACTGGCGCTGGGTTTGGTCATGGTGGCGTCGGCATCAATTACGGTGGCCGATCGTGAGTATGGTAATCCTCTGTTTTTCTTTCAGCGTCAGGTGGTCTTTGTGATCATGGGCCTGATCATCGCCGTGGGGATGTATCGTTTACGTCTTACGCATTGGGATCGGTCTGGACGCGGCTTACTCCTGTTTGCATTGTTTTTGTTAGTGCTGGTTTTGATCCCGGGAGTGGGGCATACGGTCAACGGAAGTACGCGCTGGTTACCCATGGGCCTGTTCCGTTTGCAGGTGTCCGAGTTTGCCAAGTTATTTGTCGCCATTTATATGGCTGGCTATCTGGTCCGCAAAAGCGAAGAGGTGAGCGAGACCTTTAAAGGTTTCCTCAAACCCATCATGGTGCTGGGTCTTTGTGCTGTGCTATTGCTGATGGAACCGGACTTTGGAGCCACCGTGGTCCTGATGGCCATGGGTATGGGCATGTTATTCCTCGGTGGCGCGCGACTGGGCCAATTTGCTGCGCTTATGGCCATCGTGATTGCAGGGCTGTCGGTGCTGGCTATTTCATCTCCGTATCGAATGAAACGTCTGACTTCATTCCTTGACCCCTGGCAGGACCCTTTTAATAGTGGCTTTCAGTTGACTCAGTCATTGATTGCCATTGGTAGTGGCTCCTGGACCGGGATGGGTCTGGGGTCCAGCATTCAGAAATTATTCTATCTGCCAGAAGCCCATAATGATTTTCTGTTTGCTGTCTTTGCAGAAGAATTCGGACTGATGGGCGTAGTGGCTGTGGTCATAATCTTCAGCTACATCATCTGGCGTTGTTTTGCGATTGGGGCCGCAGCCGAAAAAGTCGGGCACATGTTTGGTGCTTATCTCGCCTATGGGTTTGGTATCTGGATAGGTTTACAGGCCTTTATCAATATGGGTGTGAACATGGGCATACTGCCTACCAAGGGTTTGACGCTGCCGCTTATGAGTGCCGGCGGCTCCAGTATGCTGGTGATGTGTGCCGTCTTCGGCATGTTGTTACGTATTCATCGTGAGGTGCACGATGCCTCATCCAAGCCCAGTACCTCCGCCCATGCCATGATGAGGAAGAAGCGATGAGCCGGCGCCCCGTAATGATAATGGCTGGTGGAACCGGGGGGCATATCTTTCCTGCCCTGGCGGTGGCCCAGGATCTGATGGCCCGTGACGTGCCGGTCGTTTGGTTGGGTAGTCGTGGTGGTATGGAGGCCAGGCTGATTCCCGAGACCGGTATTCCCATCGCATGGATGAAGATTAGTGGCCTGCGTGGAAAAGGGGCCTTAAGCTGGCTGATGGCCCCATTCAGATTGTTGGTAGCCATGGGGCAGGCGCTATCGGCCCTGCGCCGATATCGTCCTGGTCTGGTGTTGGGCATGGGAGGATTCGTGTCTGGTCCCGGAGGGGCAATGGCGGCACTGCTGCGCATTCCTCTGGTTATCCATGAACAAAACTCGGTAGCCGGTCTGACCAATCGTATTCTCTCTCGAATGGCCACTCGCGTACTGCAGGCCTTTCCGGGTAGTTTTGGTCAGGAGCGCAATATCCAGACGGTAGGTAATCCCGTCCGTGTCAGTATCACGGATGTTGCTATGCCTGAAGAGCGCATGAAGGATCATGGTACTCGGTTAAGATTGCTGGTGATTGGCGGCAGTCTGGGGGCTCAGATCTTTAACCAGACGATACCTGGCGCTATGGCAAAACTATCTCTGGTTGATCGTCCCGAGATCTGGCATCAGGCCGGTGTTAAAAAAATAGAAGAGGCGCGTTCGGCCTATCAGGAAGCAGCGGTTGAGGCCAGGGTGGATCCATTCATCGAGGATATGGCCGCGGCCTATAGCTGGGCGGACCTTGTGATCTGTCGAGCCGGAGCGTTGACCGTTTCGGAGCTGGCTGCAGTCGGTGTGGCCTCGATACTGGTCCCTTATCCCTATGCCGTCGATGATCATCAAACGGGCAATGCCCTTTATCTGTCCGATGAGGGCGCCGCCATCCTGATACCCCAGTCAGACATGACTGAGGAAAAGCTGGTCGACCATATTCTTGATTTGACTCAACACAGGGAACGCCTGATCGACATGGCCACTAAGGCACGTGGTCTGGCTCACCCTGAGGCGACTCGGCAAGTAGCAGATATCTGTATCGAGTTGGGGGGTGTCTCGTGACCGTTGTCGATACCATGACCATGCGGCAAATACGTCATATACATTTCGTGGGTATCGGTGGCTCCGGGATGGGGGGGATTGCCGAGGTGGTTGCCCATCTGGACTACACGGTGTCCGGTTCGGATATTGCGGAAAGTGCCGTGACCCGTCGCCTGGAACACCAGGGGGTCAAAGTTTATATCGGACATGATGCTGCACATGTGAACGGTGTGGATGCCATCGTCGTATCCTCGGCTGTTCGAGATGATAATCCCGAGGTAGTCAGGGCGCGGGAGTTACGCATACCGGTGGTACCCCGTGCGGAGATGCTGGCCGAACTAATGCGTTTTCGTTACGGCATTGCCATTGCGGGTACCCATGGGAAGACCACGACTACCAGCCTTATTGCCAGTCTGCTGGCTGAGGGTGATCTGGATCCTACCTTTGTCATTGGTGGGCGTCTGAACAGTACCGATAGCCACTCCTGGCTGGGTCGAGGCAAGTATCTGGTGGCTGAGGCCGATGAGAGTGATGCCTCTTTCCTGTATCTGCAGCCCACTCTGGCCGTAGTGACCAATATCGAGCCTGATCATATGGATACCTATGGCGGTGATTACAACCGCCTTCGTGCGACCTTTATTGAGTTCCTGCATCATCTGCCGTTTTACGGCCTGGCGCTACTCTGTATTGATGATGAGGGAGTCAGCGACATTCTTCCGGAAGTGACGCGTATGGTCCTGACCTATGGTACGAAGGAAGAGGCCGATGTTCGAGCAGAGCATATTCGATATGAAGGTACGCGTAGTCACTTCGATGTGCACCTGCCAGATCGTGAAAGCCTGCTGTCGGTCACACTGAATATGCCGGGACAGCATAATGTCCTCAATGCCCTGGCCAGTATTGCTGTGGCCCATGAACTGGGTGTGTCAGACGAGGCGATTCAGAAGGCACTCAGTCAGTTTCAGGGTGTGGGCCGTCGGTTCCAGATCCAGGGCGAAGTCACGACTAAAAATGGAAAGGTCCTGTTGGTCGATGACTATGGCCATCATCCGACAGAGATTGAGGCAACTTTGCAGGCAGCGCGCCAGGCATGGCCCAATCGCCGACTGGTACTGGTCTTTCAGCCCCATCGTTATACACGAACGCGAGACCTGTTTGAAGATTTCACCCGTGTGCTATCCGAAGTCGATAGCCTGGTGGTCCTGGAAGTTTATGCTGCCAATGAGGACCCCATACCAGGCGCCGATAGCCGTGCCCTGTGTCGTGCCATACGCATGCGTGGAAAGGTGGATCCGGTGTTTGTTGAAGAACATGAGGAACTGGCTGATACCCTGCGAGACCTGATTCAGGATGGGGATGTCATCCTTACACAGGGTGCCGGTAACGTAGGCGCCCTTGCTACCGCGTTGCCGCAGCAGTTGTCTGCCAACGGGGAAGAGTCATGAATGTGGCCGAGACAATGACCTATCGAGGAGAACTCAGGCTAAACGAAGAGCTGGCCAGTTACACCAGCTGGCGTGTCGGTGGTCCTGCCGATCGGCTTTATAAGCCCGCGGATCTGCAAGATCTCTGCGACTTTCTGGGCCAGATACCGATCGATGAACCGCTCACCTGGATCGGCCTGGGGAGTAATCTCCTGATTCGTGATGGTGGTATTCGTGGCACAGTCATCTCCCTTCAGGGGCAGTTGAATGAGCTGCAACGACTGGAGGGCAAACGCGTTCGAATTGAGGCCGGTGTGAGTTGTGCCAAGGCAGCTCGATTCTGTGCCCGTGAGGGTCTGGTCGGTCTTGAGTTTCTGGCGGGGATACCCGGTACGGTCGGTGGTGCCCTGGCCATGAATGCAGGGGCATTTGGCGGTGAGACCTGGGACCGTATCGTTGTGGTAGAGACAGTCGATCATCAGGGATCCCTCCATCGTCGTAGCCCCGAGGAATATGAAATTGATTATCGCTCGGTCAAGGGGCCACAGGTGGAATGGTTCGTGGCGGCAGAGTTTGAACTCGAAGAGGGCGATGCAGAAGCAGCATTGCTACGTATTAAAGGCCTGCTGGAAAAACGTAACGCAAGCCAGCCTATAGGGAGCCTCAGTTGTGGTTCCGTGTTCCGCAACCCGGAAGGTGATTATTCCGGACGGCTGATCGAGGAGGCAGGCCTGAAGGGGGTCTGTATTGGTGGTGCCTGCGTCTCCGAGAAACATGCCAATTTTATTCTTAACCAGGGTGGGGCCAGGGCCGCCGATATTGAGGCCCTGATTCTGAGGGTACAGGAAAAGGTTCGAGAACAATCTGGCGTTAATTTGATTCCAGAAGTACGCATTATCGGGGAGGCTGTCTCATGAGTACGCTGACCTCAGAATTTGGCAAGGTGGCAGTGCTGATGGGTGGCTGGTCGGCAGAACGTGAGATCTCATTAAAGAGTGGTCAGGCAGTCTATAAGGCATTACGGGAATCCGGGGTCTGTGTGGACGCCGTAGATGTTGGGCGTGATGTCATGCAGTTGTTACAACAAGGCCAGTATGACCGTGCCTTTAATATGTTGCATGGTCGTGGTGGTGAAGATGGTGTGATCCAGGGTGTGCTGGAACTGATGGGTATACCTTACACCGGTTCTGGGGTCATGGGTTCGGCTTTAAGCATGGATAAGCTCATGACCAAGCGCCTGTGGCTGGGTTCAGGCCTGCCTACTCCTCGGCATCTTGTCTTAAAGCAGGCTACGAACTTCGAATCGGTGGTTGCTGAACTGGGCCTGCCTCTAATCGTGAAACCTGCTAGTGAAGGTTCCAGTATAGGCATGTCCAAGGTAGAGGCCGTTAAGGATCTCAAGACGGCCTATGAGGAAGCCGCGCGTTTTGACTGCCCCGTGTTTGCTGAGCAATGGATTACGGGAGAGGAGTACACCATCGCTCTGCTGGAAGGAGAGGCCCTGCCCGTGATTCGTTTAGAAACACCCAAGGCCTTTTATAACTACGAAGCAAAATATCAGTCCACAGATACTCAATACCTCTGTCCCTGTGGTCTGGAAGCCGAACAGGAAAGTACGCTGAAGGAACTGGCCTTAGAGGCATTTGAAGCCAGTGGTGCGACCGGTTGGGGCAGGGTGGATCTGATGGTTGATGCTAAGGACAGGCCATGGTTGATCGAGGTGAACACTGTGCCTGGTATGACGGACCATAGCCTGGTGCCGATGGCGGCCCGCGCAGCGGGTATGAGCTTTGAAGCGCTGGTTATGAAAATCCTGGCGACTAGTCTGGTACATGAGAGGTCGTGATGCTGTCGTGGCAAAGGAAAAACGTAGAAAACCTAAAAAGCAGGCCCAGCGCCTGGGCGAGGTCAGGCAACGAGGCCTCCCACGAGGGGTGTGGATCATGATGTTGGGACTATTGATCGTCATGGTTGTCTGGGCAGTTTACCGACTGGTTCCTGATAATGCCCTGCCTGTGAAACAGGTGAGAGTGAGCGGTGATTTTCGGCACCTGAATGTCCAAGAGATACAGCAGCGGGCCATGCCTCTGGTAGAAAGAGATTTTTTCAGTGTTGATCTGCCGGCGATAGAGCGAGTCATCGCCGATATGCCCTGGGTGTACGACGTCTCGGTACGCAGAATCTGGCCGGAAACCATTGAGATACAGATTATTGAGCAGGAGGCCGTGGCGCGTTGGGGTGATCAGGCCTTGTTGAATCCCTATGGAGAGATATTTATGCCGGCCAATGAGAGTCAGCCCAAGGGCCTGCCCATGATTCATGGCTCTGAATCCAGAAGGCACGAGTTGATCAGTAGCTTTCTGAATATACATGATCAATTGTCGTCGATTGGCCTCGTGCTGAACAGCCTGGTTGAAGATCGACGTGGATCCTGGGGGCTGGCCTTGAATAATGGCCTGAAGCTGTCGCTGGGACAACGGGATCAACAGTCACGCCTGCAACGTTTTATACGGGCCTATCCGGGCCTGATTGCTGCGAGAAAGGATCAGGTGAAAAGTATAGATTTACGTTACAGCAATGGGCTGGCAATAGCCTGGGATCAACAGCCAGACGGGGCGCATGCCCTTAAGAAAGGGGATTGAGTATGTCCAAGAAATCCGACAAGGGGATGATTGTAGGTCTGGATATCGGGACCTCGAAGGTTGTTGCGATTGTGGGTGAGCTGAATCCGGAAGGAGAGATCGAGATCATCGGTATTGGGTCGCATCCCTCTCGTGGCCTGAAGAAAGGGGTGGTAGTCAATATCGAGTCCACCGTTCAGTCTATTCATCGTGCCGTGGAAGAAGCAGAATTGATGGCCGGGTGCCAGATCCATTCGGTGTATGCAGGTATTGCCGGTAGTCACGTCAGGAGTCTGAACTCCCATGGCATAGTCGCCATCAGGGATAAAGAGGTGACGGCCTACGATGTAGACCGAGTGATCGATGCAGCGCGGGCAGTGGCCATTCCTGCAGATCAGAAGGTACTGCATATCCTGCCCCAGGAATTCATTATCGATGACCAGGAAGGGATACGCGAACCCGTGGGCATGTCCGGAGTCAGGCTGGAGGCCAAGGTGCATCTGGTGACCGGAGCGGTGAGTGCGGCGCAGAACATTATCAAGTGTGTGCGTCGCTGTGGGCTGGAAGTGGATGACATAATTCTGGAACAGCTCGCTTCCAGCTATTCCGTGCTGACGGATGATGAAAAGGAACTGGGCGTTTGCCTTGTCGATATCGGTGGAGGCACAACCGATATTGCGGTATTTACCGATGGTGCCATACGCCACACGGCCGTTATTCCCATCGCGGGGGACCAGGTGACCAATGATATCGCCGTGGCCCTGAGAACGCCGACCCAGAGCGCGGAAGAAATCAAGATTCGATATGCCTGTGCACTCAGGCAACTGGCCAATCCGGAAGAAGAGATCGAGGTCCCCAGCGTGGGCGATCGTTCTCCCAGACGCCTGGCGCGTCAGACACTGGCTGAAGTCGTTGAACCCCGTTACGAGGAATTGATGAGCCTTATCCAGGCAGAGTTACGACGCAGCGGATTTGAAGAGCTGATTGCCGCTGGGATTGTTCTTACCGGGGGGTCTTCAAAAATGGAAGGCGTGGTTGATCTGGCTGAAGAAGTATTTCATATGCCGGTTCGCCTGGGGCTTCCTCAATATATTTCCGGCCTCGTGGATGTGGTTAGAAATCCCATTCATGCGACGGGGGTGGGACTTTTGCTTTACGGCAAACAGGGCCTGAGTAGTGGACAGACTGATATGAGTTCTTCAGGAAAGATGCAAAGCGTCTGGGAACGAATGAAGAACTGGTTTCAGGGTAACTTTTAACAATTTTTTGCAGCAGTGAGTGAGGAGAAAGACCATGTTTGAACTGATGGATACATATCCGCAAAACGCCGTGATCAAGGTCATTGGTGTCGGTGGTGGCGGTGGTAATGCCGTACAGCATATGGTGGCGACGGACATCGAAGGTGTCGACTTCATCTGTGCAAATACCGATGCGCAGGCCTTGAAAAACGTATCAACCAAGACGGTTCTTCAGCTGGGTAGCAATATCACTAAGGGTCTGGGCGCTGGTGCCGATCCTATGGTGGGCCGTGAAGCGGCCATTGAGGACCGGGAGCGCATTCAGGAAGTGATTGCCGGTACCGATATGCTCTTCATAACCGCCGGAATGGGCGGTGGAACAGGAACGGGTGGCGCACCGATCGTGGCTCAGATTGCCAAGGAAATGGGTATTCTCACCGTGGCCGTTGTAACCAAGCCTTTCCCCTTCGAAGGTGGGCGTCGTCTTAAGATCGCCGATCAGGGCATCGAGGAACTGGGTCAGCATGTTGATTCCCTGATCACTATCCCCAATGAAAAATTACTCAGCGTACTGGGTAAGCAGGTGAGTCTGTTGGAGGCCTTTAAGTCTGCCAATGATGTGCTGTTGGGTGCCGTTCAGGGTATTGCCGAGCTGATTACTCGCCCTGGCCTGATTAACGTTGATTTTGCCGATGTGCGTACCGTGATGTCAGAAATGGGTATGGCCATGATGGGTACCGGTACTGCCAAGGGTGAGGACCGCGCCAGAGAAGCCGCTGAAAAGGCGATTTTCAGTCCTCTGCTGGAGGATGTGAATATCAAGGGCGCCAAGGGCATCCTGGTGAATGTCACCGCGGGCATGGATCTTTCGATCGGCGAATTCGAGGAAGTCGGTAATACCGTCAAACAGTTTGCCTGTGATGATGCCACTGTCGTGGTGGGAACCGTTATTGACCCTGAACTAAGTGATGAGTTGCGGGTCACACTGGTTGCAACAGGACTGGGCGGTCTGGCTCAGGTAGAAATGCCGGCACCAAAAGCAGTCACACTGGTACAGGCCGAAGTCGAGCAGCCAAGTGAAGAGGTCGACTACGGTAAATACGATCGTCCAACTGTCCAGAGACATGAGCCGAAAGAGCACAAGCCTGTTGCGAGAACTGCTAATGGGGATTTCGACCTGGATTACCTGGATATACCGGCCTTCCTGCGCAAGCAGGCAGATTAGTCATACTAGGGAAACGGGAGGTTAATCACACCCAAAATGTAGCGATATGCGCTAAAAACGTGCCATAATGGTGCGGATTTGTCGCTGGAGTATATTTAACGGCCTTTAATTGCTGGTATGCTTCTTGCTGTAAACTTTATGGGTGTGGTCATCTAACAGGATTATGATTGTGATCAGGCAACGTACATTAAAGAACTCGATTCGAGCCACCGGTGTTGGGCTGCATACAGGAAAGAAGATCTTCCTCACTCTGCGACCTGCTGCAGCAAATACCGGAGTGATATTTCGCCGTGTGGATCTGGATGATCCGGTGGAAATCAAGGCGACCCCTGAGAATGTGGGCGATACCAGCTTATCGAGCACCCTGGTTCAGGGGGATGTACGTATCTCCACGGTAGAGCATCTGATGTCGGCGATAGCCGGTTTGGGTATCGACAATGTCTATGTCGATATCAGTGCGCCTGAGGTCCCGATCATGGATGGCAGTGCCGGACCTTTCGTATTCCTGATTCAGTCTGCCGGTATCGTTGAGCAGGAAGCCCCAAAGAAATTTATTCGCATTAAACAGGGCATCAAAGTAGAAGAAGGTGACAAATGGGCGAAGTTTGAACCATTTGACGGCTTTAAAGTGGGTTTTTCCATCGATTTTGAGCATCCGGTATTTACCACGCACAATCAGTTCGCAGAACTGGATTTCTCTACCACCTCATTCGTGAAAGAGGTGAGTCGTGCCCGTACCTTTGGTTTTGTTCGCGATGTTGAGCGCTTACGAAAGAGTGAGCTGGCCCTGGGTGCCAGCATGGATAATGCCATTGCATTGGACGACTATCGTGTGCTCAATGAAGATGGCCTGCGTTACGAAGATGAATTCGTTAAGCATAAGATCCTCGATGCTATTGGAGACCTGTACTTGCTTGGGCATAGTTTAATCGGTGCATTCACCGGGCATAAATCCGGACATGCACTGAATAACGCCCTGCTAAGAAAGCTACTGGCAACGGAGAATGCCTGGGAAGAAGTCACTTTTGAAGATGATGTGGATCTGCCCATTTCCTATGCGCGCTCATCATTTGGTTTAGTCTGAAAGTTTTTTCCTTCTTTTAGAGCCGGTGTCAGCCAGTTTATTGAGAGCTGCCCTTAATTCTGGGTCTGAAACCGATAATGCACCCTGACGGATCATTTCTGCACTCTTTTGGGACAATTTGCGTTCAGGCCAGGTTTTTTTGCGAAACACCTGTCTAGATGAAATGCGTACTCGTAGCTTAATCAGCTTAAGACCCAGATCTGAGTTGATCTGTTTTAAGATTTGCTGCTGCTGGTAACGAAGCTGGGTTGCCCAGGTACTACTATCCGTAATCAATGTGAGTTGATTGCCCGATAGACCAGCAGGCCAGCAATGCGATCTTAAGGGTTCGGGTAATGAAAACTTCAGGCTGTGATCCAGAAGGCGAAGTTGCTGTACTTGATTCGCCCATTGCCCTGCAAGATACTGACTTGCGCGATGAGGCGTGACGTATTTATTTCGTGACATATTTAAAGACTAGGCCATTCGTCCAGGTTGCAAGTCAGAGATTGGTATGACTATTATTACCACATAACAAACAGTTATCTACGATTAATGAACATAATTCTATTTAGCAAAAATGGCTCATGCACGCGCAGTATACAGTTTACGCGCTGGTATCATGTGGTCTTGCCTGCGGGGTTGATGGTTTCATTAATCGGTAGCCTGCTTGGACTAGGGTTTTACCTCGGTGCTCACCGGCACCCTGAGCCACTGATGGATGACTGGCAGCAGGAACTTTTACTTCAAAAACAACAGATTGAGTCTGCCAAGATGCGGGTTCAGTCAGATCTCGACGCCCTGACACGCCGAGTGGGAGAGTTGCAGGGTCATATCACTCGTCTTGATGCGCTGGGTAATAAATTGGTCAAAATGGCCGGTATTGATGGCACGGAATTTGATTTTAATCATCCCCCCGCGGTCGGTGGACCTAATGAGAGTACCGAAGTTCATAGTCATTCAGATAGTGATCTGGTTCACATTATTGAAGATCTTGCGCGTCAAATAGAAAATCGGGATGAGCAGTTGCAGGTACTGGATCAGGTTATATTGAGCCATAAACTGCATAAAGAGGTTCAGCCAGCGGGTAGGCCGATTACCAAGGGCTGGACATCATCTTATTATGGAATGAGAACAGACCCCTTTACGGGCAAGCCGGAATTTCATCGTGGCATGGACTTCGCTGGTAAAAAGGGTTCACCCGTGGTGGCAGTTGCCGGCGGTCTGATTACCTGGGCTGGTAAACGCTATGGCTATGGCAACATGGTCGAGGTCAACCATGGCAATGGAATTGTCACACGTTATGGTCATGGTGCTGAGGTCCTGGTAGAGGTGGGAGACACCGTAAAACAGGGTCAGGAAATCATGAAAATGGGGAGTACGGGACGTTCTACCGGACCCCATGTCCACTTTGAAGTTCTCAAGCAGGGCAGACACGTCAATCCAAACAAATTCATCCGGGCCTCGCGCTAATAAACAAGCGGCTTAAGGCCTTGTATTCCCACATTTTGACACAAAATAAGGTATGATTTTACGCCTTTATTTTGCTGGTATATCCTCTTAGGAACCCCTTCATGGTAAGCAGACTCGTCAAGAAGATTTTCGGTAGCCGAAATGACCGTCTGGTCAAGCAGTACCGGAAACAGGTAACACAAATTAGTGCCCTGGAAGAATCCATCAGCAGCCTCAGTGATGATGAGCTGAAAAATAAAACATCTGAATTTCGTCAAAGATTAGAAGATGGTGAGAGTCTGGACAAAATCCTTCCAGAGGCCTTTGCAGTAGTTCGAGAAGCGGGAAAACGCGTACTGGGCATGCGTCATTTCGATGTCCAGCTCATTGGCGGTATGGTGCTCAATGACGGCAAGATTGCAGAGATGCGTACCGGTGAAGGTAAGACGCTGGTTGCCACCTTGGCGGCCTACCTGAATGCGTTATCGGGTAAAGGCGTGCATGTCATTACGGTGAACGATTACCTTGCACAGCGCGATGCAGCCTGGATGGGACAGCTTTATGGCTTCCTGGGTCTAAGTACCGGGGTCATTGTGGGAGGTCTCGATGCCAGGGAACGCCGAGAAGCCTATGCTGCTGATATTACCTATGGAACCAACAACGAATTTGGCTTTGATTATCTGCGCGATAACATGGCCTTTAATAAAGATGAGCGTGTCCAGCGAGAATTGAATTTCGCCATTGTGGATGAGGTCGATTCTATTCTCATCGATGAGGCACGTACGCCCCTGATTATCTCTGGACCCACTAACGATAACTCCGAGAACTACATCCGCTTTAATAAACTGGTCAAGAATCTGGTGCCCCAGGAAGAAGAGGATGGTCCCGGTGATTACACCCTGGATGAGAAAAACAAGCAGGTGTTCCTCACCGAGGATGGTCAGCTGCATATGGAAGACCTGCTGCATAGAGATGGCATCTTACCGGAAGATGAAAGTCTCTATGATGCCCAGAACATTGGCCTGATCCATCATATGAATGCCGCGTTAAGGGCTAATACCCTGTTTCAGAAAGATGTGGATTACATCGTCCAGGACAATCAGGTGATTATTGTCGATGAATTTACTGGTCGAACGATGCCCGGCCGACGCTGGTCGGATGGACTGCATCAGGCTATGGAAGCCAAGGAAGGGGTCGAGATTCAAAATGAGAACCAGACCCTCGCCTCGATTACATTTCAGAATTACTTCAGGTTGTATGAAAAGCTTTCCGGCATGACGGGAACGGCGGATACCGAGGCCTTCGAATTCCAGCAGATCTATGGTCTGGAAGTGGTTGTTATTCCTACCAACCGTGATATGGCCAGGGACGATTTCAATGATGTGATCTATCTGTCGGCACGAGAGAAGTTCAATGCCATCATCGAAGACATCAAATATTGTGTCGAGAAAGGACGTCCTGTTCTGGTGGGTACCGCCTCTATCGAGGTCTCTGAGTATCTGTCTTCTCTGTTAAAAAAGGACAAGATTCATCACGAGGTGCTCAACGCCAAACAGCATGAGCGTGAGGCGAATATCATCGAAGGTGCGGGTCGTCCCGGGGCCGTCACCATTGCAACCAATATGGCGGGTCGCGGAACGGATATCGTACTGGGTGGCAATCTGAATGCAGAGATTGCAGCCCTGGGCGAAAACCCCGATCCAGCCAAGGTTGAAGCGGTTAAGTCTGAATGGCAGAAAAGGCATAACAGCGTCCTCGAATCAGGTGGTCTGCATATCATTGGTACTGAGCGGCATGAGTCAAGGCGTATCGATAATCAGCTACGCGGACGTGCAGGTCGTCAGGGAGATGCCGGTTCTTCCAGGTTCTATCTGTCACTTGAAGATAACCTGATGCGTATCTTTGCCTCTGATCGCTTCAAGGGCATGATGCAGAAACTGGGCATGCAGGAAGGTGAGGCCATCGAAAATGCCCTCGTGTCACGAGCGATTGAAAATGCCCAGAGAAAGGTTGAAGGTCATAACTTCGATATTCGTAAGAACCTGCTCGAATATGATGATGTGGCCAATGATCAACGCAAGGTGATTTACGAACAGCGTCGTGAACTGCTGGAGGCGGAAGAGATTCAGGAAATGGTCGAATCCATCCGTCAGGATGTTACGGAATCCCTGATCGATCAGTATGTACCACCGGGCAGTCTTGATGAGCAATGGGATATTGCAAGGTTGACGGATGCAATCGAGGCCGACCTGGGGCTACGTTTGGATATCCAGGGTTGGCTGGATGCCGATGATCATATGGATGAGGAGGCCCTTCGTCAGAAAATCATTGCTGAAGTTGATGCGGCTGCAAAGGCCAAGGAAGAGGAATTTGGTTCCGAGTTAATGCGCCATATCGAAAAAGACGTCATGTTGCAGGTGCTTGATACGGAGTGGAAGGAGCATTTGTCCGAGATGGATTATCTGCGTCAGGGCATAGGTCTGCGTGGCTATGCGCAGAAGAACCCCAAGCAGGAATACAAGCGTGAGGCCTTTGCGCGTTTTGAAGAATTGCTGGAAAAGGTCAAACATGAAGTAGCATCCACACTGATGCGTATCAGGGTACGTAGCCCGGAAGATGTGAATATGATGGAGGCTCAGTTACAGCAGCAGCCCCCGATGGAGTTTCAGCATGCTGAGGCCCAGAGTGCCCTCCAGCCCGAGGCGGAGTCTGCTGTGCCCGAGGACGCGGTGCAACAACCTTACCGCCGTGAGGGTGAAAAGATTGGCCGCAACGATCCTTGCTGGTGTGGATCAGGGAAAAAATATAAGCAGTGTCACGGTAAGCTGAGCTGATGCCGGTTGGACTCTCGAGCCCCCATGACCTGTTACCCGTCAAGGGTGTTCGGCTTGCTGCCTGTGCCGCGGGTATACGCTATCAGGGACGAGATGACCTGGCCCTGATAGAGCTTCATGAGGACAGTACTGTAGCCGCGGTCTTTACGCGTAATGCCTTTTGTGCGGCCCCTGTCGTTGTTGCACGTCAGCATCTGGCTCAGGCCTCAGCCCGCTATCTACTGATCAATTCAGGTAATGCCAATGCAGGTACGGGGGCTGCTGGCTTCGATGATGCCAGGGCAGTGTGTACCTTGATGGCTGAACAAGCCCATGTCGACATGGTGTCTGTTTTACCCTTCTCTACAGGAGTGATTGGTGAACCCTTACCGGTTACAGCCTTTGAGGCAGCGATTCCTGGCCTGCTGAAAGGTCTGGATGATTCAGCCTGGTCATCCGCTGCTGAGGCCATCATGACCACGGACACTCTACCCAAGGCCCTGTCAGAAAAGGTGACATTGTCTGGCGGCGAGGTAGTGATTACCGGTATGGCCAAAGGGGCAGGAATGATCCGGCCAGACATGGCCACCATGCTGGCCTTTATTGCAACGGATGTTGTCATCGATGCGGATCAGATTAAGCAGATGCACGCCCAGGCTGTTGAGCAATCATTCAACCGGGTGACGGTTGATGGAGATACCTCAACCAATGATGCCTGTGTCCTGATGGCCAGTGGGCAGTCAGGCATTGGATTTGCTCATGAGCAAGATCAGTTATTGTTTCAGGCCGCTTTAGATAGCGTCTATCGTCATCTGGCGCAGGCCCTTATTCGAGACGGTGAGGGCGCGACCAAGTTTGTCGAGATTAGGGTCAATGAGGCAGCCAACGAACAGGAGGCCCTGTCGGTGGCCTATACGGTTGCCCATTCTCCCCTGGTCAAGACGGCCTTGTTCGCCAGTGACCCTAACTGGGGGCGTATCCTGGCTGCGGTTGGCCGTTCGGGAATCGCAAATATGGATGTCGATCGTGTACATATCGATCTCGGTGATGTGCGCATCGTTGAAAATGGGGCTCGAGCTGCTTCTTATACCGAGGCACAGGGGCAGGCGGTGATGGATCAGGATGAGATCGTCATTTCAATCACCCTGGGTCGAGGGGATGTTGATTCTGTGATATGGACTTCTGATTTATCGTTTGATTACGTCAAAATCAATGCCGAGTACCGAACCTGATAGAGTCCGTCAGCCACTGCATGTAGCAGTGGGGGTTATTCAGCAGGAAGGGCGCGTACTGATAACGCGCCGAGCTGATGATCTTCACCAGGGAGGGAAATGGGAGTTTCCGGGCGGAAAGGTGGAGGCGGGGGAATCCGTTCAGGAGGCCCTGGCCAGAGAGCTTGATGAAGAGCTGGGCATCATACCGCAAGTCATCGCTCCCCTCATCCGGATTCCCTGGGAATATCATGACCGCCACGTCCTGCTGGATGTCTGGCGAGTCAGCCAGTTTACCGGGACTCCGCACCCGCGTGAAATGCAACCTATGTCCTGGGTGGCGGCTGATGAGCTGGAAGGACTGAATTTTCCTGATGCCAATCGGCCCATTATTCGTGCTTTAAATCTCCCTGGTCAGTTACTGATCACCCCTGAGCCAACCCATCATAAGCAGTTCCTGTCAGAGCTTGAGGCCGTCCTGCGGCGTGGAGTCATCAAGTTATTGTTATTTAGGGCTAAAAGCCTCGACCCTCAGAAATATCAGCAGATGGCCAGGGCGATATCGGAACTCGCGGCCTCGTACAATGTTCAATTAATGCTCCGTGGTGGTCACCACCTTGAACCCGTTGGTCATGACGTGGGCTATCATCTTGCCAGCGCTCAATTGATGAGTATGTCCGAACGTCCTCCCAGGCCGGGCCTGCTGTCTGCGTCCTGTCATAATTTAAAGGAGATCCAGCAGGCCAATCGACTGGGCGTGGACTTTATACTGCTCTCACCCGTTCAGCACACACTGAGTCATCCCGGTGCCAGGCCACTGGGATGGGACAGATTTCAATTACTGACTGAACAGGCCTGTATGCCGGTGTATGCCTTAGGTGGGCTATTGTCTGAAGATTTAACGACGGCGCAGGCCCAGGGTGCTCAGGGTATTGCCGCCATACGTGGTCTCTGGAGTGATACAAGGATATGAAGCATCTCTGGTGGCTGGTGGTTCTGGTAGTTTTTATTCTGGTTGGTTTTGGCCTCAGCAGGATAAAGCCGCCAGAGCTGACCCCCGACCTGAGCCAATCAGAACTCATCGGGACCGTTGAGGGTTGTGACCTGGCCGGGCAGTCCTGCGAGATTAAGGGTTATCGACTGGATATTGATCGACCCGTTAAGCCCTTAACCTTATTAAAGACGCGTTTACAAACCAGGGCGTCTATTGATTCGGCGGTCCTTTATCTGGAGATGAAGGACATGGATATGGGTATTAATCGTTTTAAATTGAAGCCTATGAAAGATGGTGGCTGGGAGAGCGATGTAATGATCCCGGTTTGTTCGACGGGGCGTCGGGACTGGCTGGTTTCTCTGGTGGTTCAGGATGAAGGGAGAAATTATCGCCTGGTTTATCCACTGAGCGTGGTAGGTAAATAAATCAATTCGATCAAAGGGTGCCGCAGGCCAGCAGGAACTCAATCGTGTCCGAGACCTGTGCAGGCCTTTCATCCAGATTGCCCAACTCCAGAAAACGAACTGAGAATCGGTGTTTGCCGGCACTGATTTCCGGGAAAAAGCTGCAGTCCTGAGGTAACAGGATTCTGATTAACTGGTAGGGGCGGTTAGGATCAAGGGTCTGTTGATAAAAACCATTATCGGCAATCTTGAGTTCCGGTATGGCGCTATCACGTATCAGCTCCAGGATCTGCCCAATGGCCTCTTCAACCTGAATAAAGGGCTGGCTCCAGCTTCGTATCTGATCATGTCTCTCTTCAACCGGCCGGTTCAGCCAGTAATGAAAGGCGGGCAGATCAAAGTCACAGGTTCCACCGGGAACGGCGCTTCTCTGGCGGATGGAATTCAGGAAATCATTTTCCTTGAGTTCCTGTCCCAGCTGGCCGCTCATGCTGTGGAGCCTGGAAATAAGGTGGCGTTGCTTTTCAATCACCGAGGCAAGTCGTGACTGGTCCACCTCTGGGTCGTGTTCCAGGCGATTCAGGTTGGAAATCTGTCGTTCGAGTTCCTTCATTAACTCGCTCTTCAGATCTCCACGCATAGAGAGGCTGAATAGCTCAATCAGGGTATTCACTGCACCCTGGCTCGCAAGGGTATCCTCTCCAGTCAGCTGGTAGTTCAGACGCCCCATAAGATGCTCCAGGCGCAGGAAGGTTCTCATGCGCTCATTCAGGGGCTGTTCGTATAAAATTTGACCGGGCACGTTCTTCTGTTTTTCTGGTGTAAACGCTTATTCTGCCAATCTGCGGCCCCTCAGGCAATTATTGGGCCTGTGCAAGCTTGAGATAGTGTTGATGTAATTGTTTTACATTATGCCTGAGTTCATCTTCATTCGCAGTGTTATCAATCACATCGTCTGCATGCTGTAAGCGTTCATTGGCCGAAACCTGGCTGCTGATGGCCTGTTCGGCCTGTGCATGAGTGATATGGTCTCTGCGCATGATTCGTTCAATCTGGATCGGTTTTGGTACGTGAACGACCAGAACCCGATCAACCAGGTCCTGCAGTCCTGCCTCGACAAGCAAAGGGATGACCAGTAAGCCATAGGGTGAGGTGAAGTGATTTTTGGCCTGTATTAGCTGCTGGCGCACCCTGGGATGTAAAAGCTGCTCTAAAAAGGTCTTGTCATCCGGATTTGAAAAAATTCGCTCCCTTAAAACCTTTCTATTGAGATTTCCGTCGGTGTTGACACAATCAGGGC
>JANTGN010000001.1 GCA_024762895.1 Thiotrichales bacterium | reverse complement strand
GACTGACGGATTCATACTGTGCCACCACTCCCTGGTGTCGCTGTCCCGAAGATAATTTATCCAGGTTCCGGGCATCTACGCGTCTGACCGGCACCCCGCTCTTTTCGGCCTGAATGGCCAGTTCCTTGATACGACGATCGTGCCGTTTCTGATCCATCCATATCTGATCAACATGTCGCGCATCATTCCTAAGCGCCGACTGTACGGCATGAATGCCGAAGAGATATTCGATCTCAGCCATGTCTATCGTGCCTTCCTTTTACCACCTTTGGCCCTGGGTTTTTCCTGCCCTTTGTCCTTTGAACCCTTGCCCCGCGAACGATCACGGTGGCCGCCCTTTCTTTTTTTACTCCTGGGCTTTTTCTTTTGATCACCTTCAGGCTCAACACCCGGCTGCTCAACCGGCTGAAAATCGATCTTCTTTTCATCCAGGTCGACACGCGCCACGACCACCTTGATCGGATCACCTAGGCGATAGCTACGCCCTGAGCGCTCACCCGTCATACGATGGTGCACGGAGTCAAAGGTATAGTAATCACTGCTTAGCGAGGTGACATGAACCAGGCCTTCAACAAAGATCTCATCCAGTTCCACAAACAAACCGAACGAAGTGACCGAACTGATCCGGCCCGTGAAGGTCTCTCCCAGCTTGTCCTGCATATACTCACACTTGAGCCAGTCGATGGTGTCTCGAGTCGCCTCATCGGCACGCCGCTCGGTCAATGAACAATGCTCACCCAGCAGGGCCATGTCAGCATGGGTGTAGATGTAATTATCCGGGGTTCCACCACCCAAGAGATGACGAATGGCCCGGTGAACCAGCAGATCCGGATAACGTCGTATCGGTGAGGTGAAATGCCCATAGGCCTTCAGGGCCAGACCAAAATGACCGCTATTATCTGGTGAGTAAACGGCCTGGCGTAAAGAACGCAGCATGACGGTCTGTATCAGATGTGCATCGGGGCGAGCCCTGACCTTCTCCAGCAAGTGTCCATAGTCCCGTGGCTGAGGTTCATCTCCACCACCCAGACTTAAACCCAGCTCTGACAGAAAACTGCGTAGGTCCTCAAGCTTTTCAACTGCGGGACCTTCATGAATACGGTACAGGGCGGGTATCTTGTTCTTTTCCAGGAAACGCGCTGCAGCCACATTGGCCGTGATCATGCATTCCTCGATGATGCGATGGGCATCATTACGATAGACCGGCACAATCTTTTCTATTTTACGATCTTTATCAAAGACTATCTTGGTCTCGGTGGTCTCGAAATCGATGGCACCGCGCTTTTTTCTTGCTTTATACAAGGCATGAAACAGCTCATACAGGCGGTCCAGGTGATTAACCAGCTCAGGATGCTTTCGCCGAGCCTCCATGTCACGATCGACTACCATCGCCGCTACTTCGTTGTAAGTCAGCCGGGCCGCTGAACACATCACGGCCTCATGGAACTGCCAGCTTTCCAGCTTGCCTTTTTCCGAGACCTGCATCTCACAGACCATACACAGGCGATCAACCATTGGGTTCAGTGAACACAGGCCGTTGGATAATACCTCGGGCAGCATCGGGACCACCTGTTCGGGGAAGTAGACGGAGTTTCCTCGCTGGTGGGCCTCAGTATCCAGGGCCTGACCCGGCAAAACATAGTGTGAGACATCCGCAATGGCCACGAACAGGCGCCAGCCCTTGTCGGTACTTTCACAATAGACGGCGTCATCAAAATCACGTGCATCCTCACCATCAATGGTAACCAACGGAACCTCACGCAGATCCAGGCGCCCCTGTTTGGCCTCCTCAGCGACCTCGGTTCCAAAGGCCGTGGCCTCATCTTGCACGGCCTCTGGCCATTCAAAAGGCAGTCCATGGGATCGAATGGCTATATCGATCTCCATACCGGGCGCCCTCTGATCACCCAGCACTTCAACGATCTTGCCAATAGGCTGGGTACGTTTAGTAGGCTGTTCTATCAGCGCCACTACAACGATCTGGCCTGGCTTGGCCTCGCCCTGGTTATCTGGGGGAATCAGAATATCCTGGCTGATACGCTTGTTGTCTGCCGCGACAAAACCAATACCACCCTCGGTGAAATAGCGACCAACGATGCTCTGGTTATGACGCTCTATCACCTCGATGATAGTACCTTCTCGTCGGCCACGACGGTCCACCCCGGTCTCGCGGGCAACGGCCCGATCACCATGGAGTACCTGGCGCATCTGGCGTGGTGAGAGAAACAGATCACCACCTCCCCCATCCGGAATCAGAAAACCAAAACCATCGGGATGGCCGGTAATTCGACCGGTAATCAACTCCTTCTGATCAATGGGTACATAGCCCTTACGCCGATTGCGTATTAGCTGACCATCTCGCTCCATCGCACGCAAACGCCTGAGCAAAGCCTCCTGCTGCTCTGGATCATGCAGTTCCAGAATGGGGATCAGTTCTTCGTAGGTCAGTGGCCCGGATTGTTCGCGTATAACCTGCAGGATGAATTCACGACTGGGGATGGGACGCTCATAGCGCTCAGATTCGCGCTGGTGGTGGGGATCTTTATCTTTAATACTCATACTCATTATTAGCTGGGCCCGTTGCGGGCAAAAAAGTCATCATACAGGCTTCTACCCGACAAGCCCACAAGCGTTTGACTTTATTAAAAACTCGGCGTAAAGTGCGCGCCTCCTGGTATTTCGCACCATGCCGAGGTGGCGGAATTGGTAGACGCGCTAGCTTCAGGTGCTAGTGGGGGTAACCCCGTGGAGGTTCAAGTCCTCTTCTCGGCACCATTATTTATCTCTTTGATATTAATAACTATTTTCTAAATACCTGTCATAGGTCTCTGGCATACGCCATTGATTCGTTCTTGATTTAGTCTTCATGATTACCTTTTACAGGTCGAGTCTTAGACTGAACATGCCTTAATAGTTATCCCTGTTGCCTCATTAGCATCCACATTTCGACCTATTGGGTCCCAACTCAGACATTGGCATGCTGTAATTCTGTTCCTCCGGTTTTTAACTTTCTTCAGCTGACTGAAGGGTTTAATCACAGAATACTGGCCGCTCGTCCGACAACTCAGATTGATTATTTCAGTATGCCAGCTGAACCACCCAGTATTTTCCTTGGCTGAAAGAAGTTAAATCGAGCAAACCATCTATATTAGCATTCACTAATAACCTTTATCATAAATTACTAATAAAGACAGATACTTATACGTTCAAAAAAGTTTAATAAATCCTTGTTCTGAACAGAAGAACTCTGATATAAATGCGTCCGACACAAAAATAATAATATGTTTTGCGACAACTAATTAATCAATCATAGGGAGTCCCTTAATGAAAAGATCTTTAAAACTGACAGTCGCTGTTGCTCTGGCCATTGGAAGCACATCTGTCTATGCCACGAATGGCGTTAACCTGATCGGTATGGGTGCACAGTCACGCGGTATGGGCGGCGTCGGTATTGGCATGCCCTGGGGCGCAGAATCTGGTCTGCCTAATCCCGCCCTGATCTCTTCTGTTGAAGCTACTGAAGTATCCTTTGGTGGCACCTTCTTTATGCCCAAGGTCAGCACCGATGGTGGCAACACCAATCCTGCCTTTGGTGGAAAAATGGAAGACAGCGAAGCCGATATGTTTGTTGTCCCTGAAGTCGGCTTTGCCATGAAGGCCACCGATAACTTCTACTGGGGTATCGGCATGTGGGGTGCTTCAGGTCTGGGTGTGGATTACCGCGATGCCACCAACAATGGCACTTCTCAAATGGTTACCAACTACCAGGCCCTGCAGTTAGCTGTACCCCTGACCGGTCAATTCGGTGGTTTCAGCATTGGTATTGCTCCCGTCCTGAACTATGGCGCCCTGGATACCCAATGGAATACTTCCTATGATCCTGCAACTGGCGAGCCTACGAGTGCTGTTGGAGCCGGTGTCTCTCAGGATCTGAGCTTTGGTGCCAACCTGGGCCTGGCCTACCAGACCGGTGGCTTCACCTTTGGTGCTGTGTATAAGAGCGGCATCAAGATGGAATACAAGGGCCAGCCTGCACTGGATCCTGATATCCTGATGAGTTACGGCATCATGGATGTCACTGAAAATCGCCTGGATGTTCCTGCCGAATATGGCCTGGGCTTCTCCTATGCATTTGGTGGCAACCACACCATTGCACTGGATGCCAAGACCATCAAGTACGGCGATGCCAAGGGCTGGAAAGAGTTTGGCTGGAAGAACCAGAATGTCGTAGCCCTGGGCTACCAGTTCGCGACCCCGGTATGGGCGGTACGTGCCGGTTATAACTATGGCAAGGCACCCATTGAAAATATGGATGTTTCAAATCCTATGAACGGTAATCCTTCACGTAATTACTTCAACGCAGTAGGCTTCCCAGCCACCGTTGAGCAGCACGTGACCGTGGGTGGTTCTTATTACTTCAACAAGAAGATGGGGCTGGATCTCGCATTCACCTATGCGCCTGAGAAGAAGACAGAGTACGACAGCTTTGATCCTGCGTTCAATCCTGTTGTCATCACCACGAAGCACAGCCAGACTGCCTTTACTGCAGGCCTGAACTTCAAGTTCTAATAAAAACTTAAGCTTTACCTTTGTGTTGAGCCGCCCTCGGGCGGCTCTTCTTTTTGTCCTCTCAACCAGGCTCGCCTGTCGGTATTTTTTATAGTACTACCAGCGACGAGGCTTCTTTCAAAATGCTCTTTATAGAAGGGATGTCATCAGGACCTGTATCGGTGACTAGCGAATGATGCGAAGTTTGATCATGAGTAATTGTAATCACCTGGATCAGCTTACAGGTGTCAGGATCCAGACCAGGCCTTGCGTTACACCTAAGCCCGGGCTTTTAATTCTTCAAGAGTTTCTTCAGCGATCTCTCTGACATGGGGATCGGCATCCTTTAACAGGGCCTCTATCGCGGGGATCAATTCGGGGGTTCCGGTCAGCCCCAGGTAATGACAGGCGTCCGCCCTCAGAGCGGGATCATTCGACTGGCTTAATTCGGTCAATTCTGGAATACAACGGCGCAGAGGCCCGGAGTTCTCAAAATCTTCGAGTATGGCGCCTATGCCAATCTTGATGATCATGGGCAGATCTTTATCACTCAGGGTTTGAATCAGCTCACACAGACGCTCGGGATTTTGCTGTAATGACTGGATGGCATCACCCAGTTCGCGGTTATCAATCAGGTCATGATAATAAGCTGCCCAGCCCTGTCCCTGACTGGCCTTTTCAACCCATGCCCTGATCTCGCCCTCGGTATGTGCACCCGTGAATTCAAATTCACCGATACGAAACCAGGGAACGCTACGCGTACCCGCTTCGGCTGCGGCCTCGGGCCTTACGGAAAGATTAATTATTTCCAACCGACCAATCAGCCCTTCCTTGACCAGACCGGTAAGAATTTCAGTCACCTTACCGCAATGCGGGCAATCTGGTGCTATCATTAATCGGCTATCTGGTGTCATCGTCTTTTAAATTGTTAAAAACACAGAAATATATTTTATCCCCGTGCCTTATGAATCACATTATTTTATTGATTTCCATCATAGCGCTTTTACTGACCGGCTGCTCTGGCGAAACAGTTCAACGTTCCGCCTATAACTACATTAAGATCAGCAACTGCAACCTGGAAAACACCCTGATACCACAGGAATGCTATCGATCCTATGATCAGGAATATGATGCCGATCAGAAGGCGGTGAGGGAATATCAGGAATCAGTCAACGATGAATAATCAGCTCATAGAACGTAGATACTGAATAAAGTTACTGCCAGGCACTGGCCTGGAATAATAATAACCCTGCAGCTCATCCACACCCTCGGCCGCCAGAAACTCACGCTGGGCGACGGTCTCAACACCCTCGGCACAGACCTGGAGACCCATACTATGCCCCAGGGCAATCACGGCACGTGCAATAGCGACATCATCCGGGTCATCCGGAATATCCAGCACCAGGGTCTGATCAATCTTCAGTTTGCTGACCGGTAATCGTTTGAGGTAACTCAGCGAGGAGTAGCCGCTGCCAAAATCATCAATGGCCAGGCTGACACCGAGATCGCGTATGGCCGACAGGGTATTGATCGATTCTTCGGCATGTCGCATTACAAAGCTTTCCAGGATCTCCAGTTCCAGCCTTTCTGGTGCCAGACCGGTCTCATCCAGGATACCAACAATGGACTGGTAGAGGTCTTGGTGAGCGATCTGTTGTCCGGCCAGATTGACACTAATGGTCAGATCCGGATAACCCTCTGCCTTCCAGATCTGGGCCTGCTGACAGGCCTCACGCAGGACCCATTCACCCAGCGGCACAATCAGGCCGATCTCTTCTGCGATGGGCAGGAACTGGCTGGGGGTAATCATGCCGGACTCGGGGTGAATCCAGCGTAAGAGGGCCTCCGCACCCAGTATCTTTCCGTTGCGGGTCGAGATCTTGGCCTGATAATAGATCTCGAACTGTTCTTTCTCCAGAGCAGAGCGCAGATGATGCTCCAGCTTGAGCCAGTCTTCCACCTTCTGAGTCAGTTCGGGAGAATAGTTGATATACGTGTTCCTGCCCTGGTCCTTTGCCTGATACAGAGCCGTATCGGAGTTTTTCAGCAGCGACTCTGCGTCGGTGCCATCGACCGGGTAATGACTGATGCCAATACTGGTGGTGAAGTAGTATTCCTGATCATTCAGGATATAGGGGCGAGCCAGGGTCCTGAGCAGCTTTTCTGCTATATGGGTCGTCATCTCGGGTTGTTGCACCTCTTCCAGCAGGACGATGAACTCATCCCCACCCAGACGCGCCACCGTATCTTCAGCCCTGACCGACTCCTTGAGTCGATCTGCCACCTGCTTGAGCACCTCGTCGCCCAGGGCGTGACCGAGGGTATCATTGATGTTCTTGAAACGGTCCAGATCCAGGAACAGGACCCCGAGGTAATTACCCTCTCGCTTGGCTCGTTCGAGGGCATGATCCATCCTGGCCCCCAGCATGAGACGATTCGGCAGCCCCGTCAGCGGATCATGATGAGCCAGATGGGCCAGTCTTTCTTCGGAGCGTTTTAGGTGACTGATGTCGGAAAACACCCTCAGATTAGTCACCTTACCGGTCACCGGATCAGTTACCCGGGTAATACTCAGCCACTCAGGAAAGATATCGCCATCCTTACGACGGTTCCACATCTCCCCTTCCCAGTAACCCTGCTCGTCGATAGAGGCCCTGATGGACTGATAAAACTCGGGCCCATGCTTGCCGGAATCCAGGAGACTGGGATCCTTCCCCATCACATCATCGGCCGCATAGCCCGTGATGCGCGTAAAGGCCTTATTCACCTCGATGATGCGGGAATCCTCATCGGTTACCATGATGCCTTCCTGGGTATTTTCGAACACCATGCCGGCCATATTCAAACGACTCTGGGCATTCTGCTTGTCCGTGATATCCAGGAAGATGCCATTCCAGATGATATTTCCCTCTGCATCTTTAGCCGTTGCCACGGAACGACCATAGATCCAGCTTTCCCTGCCATCCAGATGCAGCCTGAACTCGCATTCCCTTAAAGGCCTGACCGCGGCCGGTGTTTGCATTTTTTTTGAGATGCTTTGAACATCCTGGCGATCAACATGGGTCCAGAGGACATCACTATCATTCAGGACATCGTCGGTCTTCTGACCAAACAGCTCCTGAACGCGTTGACTGATAAACGTAAAGTGAGATTGGCCTTCTGGTGTTTCCAGCTGCTGGAATAAGACTCCTGGAACGGCATCGGCGATATTGACCAGGCGGTTCTCACTCTCCTGAAGTTTTCGCCGCGTTGCGTCCGCCTGCAGGGCAATCCCTGCCAGGTAGGAAGCCGCCTGCAACAGACGCATATGAAAACCAGAAGGCTCTCTTTTCTCAAAACTGGAGATCGCAAAGGTACCCACTGGACGAGACTGTTCATTGAGTATGGGTACCGACCAGCAGGCATGGATATTAAATTCCTGTGCAAAGGCCTGACTTTCGGACCAGCGCTCATCGATGGAGGTATCGTTGACAAAGACCGGCGCTGCAGTCAGCACGGCTGCAGCACAGGAGCCCCGCCCTATTCCAGGCTCCTGGTCCCTGAGCCCTTCCACGGCGGCCTCTGGAATCTGTGGCGCAGCCAGCACATTGAGCACCCCTCGATGCTCATCGTACAGCATGACCGAACAGACGGAATTAGTCACCATGGTCTCGACCATGCGGCACAGATCATCGAGGATAGTATGCAGGTCATCAGCGGTAGCGATGGATTGTAGCAGGGAACGCTGCAGGGTCAGCAATTCCTCCATCTGAATGGATGTAGGAGGCTGATGAATCGGCAGGCTGATGACCGTCGTCGACGCCATACTTTTCCTTGAAAAGCACTTATTATAGGAACGCCGATATTAACGCGATTGATGAGGCCCCGTATATCCGACAAAAGCCCTAGTTTTTAGAACTTTGCGTCAGGCTGCCTGGACAGGAATGGCATTACCAATACGGGTAATTTTGTTCTCGGAATCGACATAGACGAGGGTGGGTTTGAATTTCTGTACCTCTTCGGCATCCAGCTGGACATAGGTACAGATGATGACACGATCACCGGGGTTGGCCCTGTGAGCAGCGGCACCATTGACCGAGATAATGCCGCTACCTTCTTCGGCACGTATCGCATAGGTCGTGAAGCGCTCACCATTGGCGATGTTATAGATCTGGATCTGTTCATACTCATGAATACCCGCGGCATCCAGCAGCTGTCCATCGATGGCGCAGGAGCCTTCATACTCGAGTTCCGAGTGGGTCACCCAGGCCTTATGGAGTTTGGATTTCAGTAAAGTCAGTACCATGAGATAGAGATATTCAGAAACAGGCCGCTAATTATGAGGGATAAGACACGTCGCTTCAATCCAGGCAATCATCAGGATGCAGCCAGATCGACGGGAATATTATCGACCAGACGGGCATTACCCAACCAGGCAGAGGCCAGGATCACCAGCTCTTTTTCGTCAAGTTGAGGGTTTTTCAGATCATTTGAACTCATGATCGACACATAATCGACCCTAAATCCTGCATTTTCAAGATCAGTCATAGCCTGCTTTTCCAGACCTGAGTAATCCCTGTTACCCTGCCTCAGGGCCTGTTCCATGCCTTGCAGGCAGGCATATAAGCGAGGTGCGCGCTGGCGTTCCTCGTCGTCCAGATATCCATTACGCGAACTCATAGCCAGACCATCGGCTTCACGCACCGTCGGAAGCCCAATCACGGTAATGGGAAAATTCAGGTCTTCAACCATACGTCGTATCACGAGTAATTGCTGAAAATCCTTTTCCCCAAACAGGGCGACATCCGGTTGTATCAGGTTAAACAGTTTGGCCACGATAGTGGCAACACCATCGAAATGCCCGGGTCGTGACGCTCCCTCCAGACAATCAGCCAGTCCAGCCAGGTGGATTCGGGTTGTTGACTCAGGCCCGTAGATCTCATTGCTATTCGGTACAAACAACAGATCAACCCGGTCCTTTTCAAGCCTGGCGATATCCTCATCCAGGGTCCGCGGGTAAGCAGCCAGGTCCTCATCGCGGTCAAACTGCGCTGGATTCACGAATATACTCACGACAACACGGTCGGCCAGTTTTCGCGCCTCGCGTACCAGGCTCATATGACCGGCATGGAGGTTACCCATGGTGGGCACCAGTGCCAGGCTCTCACCCTGCATGGTCAGGGCCGCCAGTTCCTGTTGCAGCGAATTAATGTGTTTACTGATTTGCATGGACTAGAAGGTATGTTCCTGTGCGGGAAATTCAACGGCCTTGACCGCCTCAATATAGGCCGCGATGGCTGCCTGTATGCTATCGCTTCCGGTAAGAAAATTCTTCGAAAACCTGGGCGCATCATCAGGTGTAATGCCCAGTATATCCTGTAATACCAGTACCTGGCCGTCACAACGTGGACTGGCCCCGATACCGATCACCGGCACCTCAACGGCCTCGGTCAGTTCAGCCGCGAGGGCCTCGGGGACGCACTCAAGCAAGAGCACATCCGCACCGGCGCCCTGCAGGGCCAGGGCATCGTCGCGCATCTGGGCGGCTGCCTGCTGTTCGCGCCCCTGAACACGATAACCCCCCAGCTTGTGGATAGACTGGGGCATCAGGCCCAGATGGGCACAGACCGGGATGCCATGTCGGGCCAGGGCGGCCACGGTATCCACCTGCGGTGCCCCGCCTTCGAGCTTGACCATTTGCGCCCCACCCTCCTGCATGAGTCGCGCTGCATTCGCCAGCGCCGAGGCAGGATCGGTGTAGCTCATAAAGGGCATATCCACCATCAACAGGGATCGCTTTAACTGACTCTGGACTGCCTTGCTGTGATAGATCATGTCATCCACGGTGACGGGTACCGTGGTCTCCCGCCCCTGTATGACCATTCCCAGCGAATCACCGACCAGGACGATGTCCATACCCGCTTCATCCAGCACCTGGGCAAAACTGGCATCATAGGCAGTCAACACTGCTATCTTCTCGCCCTCTTGTTTCATACGTCTGAGGGTATTGACGGTCACCCGTCCTGATCGTGTGGGTACACTCATGCTCTGTCCAGATCAAAGGGTAAAGGGTTGTAATAATGTCGGCCAGTCTTGACTGCTGAAATCATATCCAGCAATTGCCGATAATCGGCCTCATTGTTGACGAAATCAATCTCTGCTGCATTAACGATCAGCAGAGGTGCTTCCTGATAATGATAAAAGAAATCGGTATAGGCCTCACTGAGACGTTGCAGATAGGCAGGGTCAATATATCTTTCATAGCCTCTTCCTCGGCGTCCAACACGCTCGACCAGCACCTTGACCGGGGCCTGTAGATATATCACCAGATCCGGGGTGGGTGCCTCGATGGTGAGCTGATCATAGACCTGTTCATAGAGTGTAAACTCATCATCATCCAGGGTGACCTCGGCAAACAGACGGTCTTTTTCGATCAGAAAATCCGCCACCTGCACGGGACGAAAGATATCGCCCTGCTTGAACTGCCCCATCTGTCGGGTGCGCTGCATCAGAAAAAATAGCTGAGTGGGCAAAGCTGCGGCCTTAGGGTCGTCATAGAATCGTTCGAGAAAGGGGTTTTCACCCGGGTCTTCCAGCAACAATTCGGTCCCAAAGTCTTCGGCGATACGCCGCGCCAGGCTGGTCTTACCGACACCAATCGGCCCCTCGATGGCGATATAGGAGGGAAAGGCCTTCGTCATACACACGCCTCCAGCCGCTCGATACCGTTTGCGTCGCAATGCTGATAAAGCGACGCTATTGAGCCTCGTCCGGGAACCATCAGATCGGGGGCCAGCTCGTACAGGGGATACAGTACAAATTCGCGCTTATGTAAACCCGGATGGGGGACTGAAAGCCTGTCTGTATCAATGACCTCATCACCATAGAGCAGGATATCCAGATCCAGTGTCCTGGCCCCCCAGTGCCTGTCACGCACCCTGCCCTGCCTCTGCTCAATCGCCTGCAGGGCATCCAGTAGTGATTCGGCCTGCAGATTCGTCTCCAGGCTGACAATGGCATTGATATATTCGGGCTGATCCTGAGGCCCCATCGGACGACTGCGATAAAACGAAGAACACTTGAGGATTTGACAATCCGGCAGCATTTCCAGGCTATGGATCGCCTGTTCCAGCTGAGCACAGGGATCTGAGAGGTTACTACCTAGCCCGAGGTAGACCAGAGTACTCATGATGCAGGCTTTCGACGCCGCGGGCGTCGCCGCTTACGTTGAGTCGCCGGTGCAGGCACCGCCTCTGCGCTATATTTTTCCTGATACTCGGTCCACCACTGACAGGATGCCTCAAGGTCTTCTCCAGATTGCGCACGCAGACATAAAAAATCATAACCGGCCCGAAAACGGGGATGCCCCAAAAGACGCAGGGGTCGTTTTCCCCGCGTATAACGAAATCGTGGTTGCAGATGCCAGATCTCGCGCATGGGAAGGCTAAAGCGTTTGGGAATCGTGATATGTCTGGCCTGTCTGTTGAGTATGTTACTGCTGGCGATTTGCAGGGCCTGGGCCTCGGGCAGCTCCTCATCCGGATGTTCTTTCATGTAGATTCGAACAGGCTCCCAGAGCATGACCGCAAATAGAAAGGCCGGCGTTACCGGCTTACCGGCATTGATCCGATCATCGGTATTACGCAGGGCATTGGCGACAAACAGGTCGGGAAATCCTTCCTCCTCATGAGCGAGCACCTCTTCAGTCATGGGGAAGAGGAATCGGAACAGATCGTAATGCCGCAATGCCTCGAAGGTCTGCAGGGCAGCTCCTCCATGAAAGAGTTTCAGGACCTCGTCAAACAGTCGCGCGGGCGAGATATCGCCCAACAAATGCCCCAGATCATAGATCGCCTTCTCTACCTCAGGGTCAATGCGAAAACCCAGCTTGGCGGAAAAGCGTACCGCCCTGAGCATCCGCACCGGGTCTTCCCTGAAGCGTACCTCGGGGTCGCCAATCAGGCGCAGTTGCCCCGCCCTGAGATCCTCAACCCCATTGGCATAATCCAGCACTGAAAAATTGGCAATATCATAGTAGAGGGCGTTGACGGTAAAGTCGCGTCGCATGGCATCGGTTTCGATTGAACCGTAGACATTGTCCCGAAGTATTCGACCATCATCCGTCATCTCTCCGGCATCGCTATCATGCGGCGCTCGAAAGGTTGCAACCTCGATGATCTCACGGCCAAAACGAACATGGACCAGCCGAAAACGACGACCAATAATTCGGGAGTTTCTGAATAAGGCGCGAATGTCTTCCGGCAGTGCATCAGTCGCGATATCAAAATCCTTGGGTTCTCGCCCCAATAAAAGATCACGCACACCACCACCCACCAGGCAGGCGCGAAAACCCGCGTCTTTCAGGCGATACAGCACCTTAAGTGCACTTTCGCTGATATTGGCCCTGGAAATGGCATGTTCAGAACGTGGAATTAACTGGGGCTGCACGGACACCTTGTCTCATACCAATGGTTAAAAACCGCGTATCTTATCATTGTCCGCACCTCGTAGGGGGGCAATCGCCCCATTGTCCAGATAGGCCACATAATCCTGCAGGATCAGGGCATGATCAAACGCAAGTTCAAGACCGGGATCACGAGGATTCACCAACCGAAGGTTTTTTGCATCATCCGCTGCAACAGGCACCCCATGAGCGCTGGCCAGGTATACCAGGCTGACGGTATGCCCCCTCGAGTCACGCCGAGGATCGGAATAACAACCCAGAAGGGCCTCGAGTTGTACATCCAGACTGACCTCTTCTTTGGCCTCGCGTAGGGCGGCCTGCTCTACCCATTCACCACGATCAACAAAGCCACCGGGTAATGCCCAGCCATAAGGGGGATTCCTGCGCTCAATCAGGATAATCCGGTCTTCCTCATCCGGCAGTCGGATAATGATATCGACGGCCAGCAAAGGGGTTTGGGGTATGGCCATCTCAGGACTTCCCCGAAAATTCACGCAACCTGCGTCGGTCTCGCTTGCTGGGGCGATGCTCCGGGGCCAGAGGATCAGGCTGGAAGCGTCTGGACTCGCGCGCCTGCTCCCGTGCCACCCTGCTATCCAGCGTTTCTTCGTAAAGCTGACTGGCGACCGAGGCCGGACCTCTTTTGTCGCTCAATGCCATGACCTTGACCGTCATCACTTCGGTACCTCGGCTGATTTCCAGTTCATCGAACTGATGAAGCATTCGCGCCGGCTTGACCCGTTGACCATTCAGATGCACCCTGCCTCCCTGTATGGCCTCGGTTGCGAGTTTACGATGCTTGTAAAAACGGGCAGCCCATAACCATTTATCGAGACGTACCCCCTTGTTTGATTGATCCATGACACTCCTGAAGGATGTGATTTCTGCTACCTTATGCACAGGTTAAATATGACGGTCGAACCATGAAACTTGAACTGATCAGCTTCAAACTCTGCCCCTTTGTACAACGTAGTGTCATCACACTCAACTATAAGGGCCTGCCCTATGACATTCGCTATATTGATCTCGACAACCCACCAGACTGGTTTAAGGAGATCTCACCCTTCGGTAAGGTCCCCGTTCTAAGGGTGGACGAGGAAATGGTCCTGTTTGAATCCGCCATCATCAATGAGTTTATAGATGATGTCACCGAGGGCTCGCTCAAACCTCAGGACCCACTGATCCTGGCCCGTAACCGGGGCTGGATTGAGTTTGGTTCCAACGCCATATTCGACATGGTCAGCCTGTTTAAAGCCGAGACGGAAGAGGACTACGAAGCGGCTCTGGAAACCACCATGAAGAACCTGGCCAAGGTGGAACAGATCTTTGGTGCCGGGCCGTGGTTCAATGGTGAAGACTTTTCCCTGGTCGATTGTGCCTATGCCCCATTATTTATGCGTTATGAATTGCTGAATGCGCATCATCGTTTATTTGATGCCAAGCAATTTCCACGTCTATTGGCCTGGTCCGATCGCCTGCTGGAACTGGAAGCCGTCCGCACCTCGGTTGTGGAAGATTTCGACGAATTATTTTACGCCCATGTCAGAAAGCCAGGCGGTTACGGATCGAAACTACTGGGCTAGGTCTGATCAATGATCTCATTGGCCATGCCCAGACCACTCAGGAAGGCCGATTCCAGGCGCGTGCCGAGGCACCAGTCACCACAAAGCCCGATGCCTTTATCCGCATCATAGAGATAGTCTGCATCCAGGGTCTGGATGGTCTTGGCATCATCCCAGTATCGTAGCTCCTGAAACGTCGGTTCTTTGATGATCCCGCCAATTGCCTCATAAAATGCCTGCAGCAACAAGGAGCGGATTTCCTGCTGACTGTATTGCTGATAACGCTCTGTCCACTCGGGTGTAGAGATCGCTACCCAGTTCTCCTGTACCCCTCGTTTTGGCTTGCTGTTATTACGCGCTATCCAGTCCAGGGGTGATTGAGCAACAAAGGCCGCGTCAAATAACAGGCCCGTCGGTTCATCGAAGGAGAGCAGCAGGGCCCAGACATGGGTCATGGAGACGTGGGCTATCCCCTCTTCCAGGGTGGAACTCAGACCCTCGATCAACGGACGGGCCACCCGGGGCGGTATCGCCAGTATGACGCGGTCGAAAACACCCAGGTTGCGTGCAAACTGGTCTTGAAGTATCCAGCCCTGTTCACAGGATACGATCTTCGTCACGCGACAGCCATATTCGATCTGGCATAAACCGGCCAGGTGACTGCCCAGGGCACTCATATTGGGAATAGCGACATAGCGTGGTGCAGAGGCCTCACGACGCAGAAAATTACCCGCCTCCAGGTCTACACACCAGCCATCCCAGATCTCGACAACCCCCTCATCCAGCCAGGCATCGACCGTCCACTGAAAACGCTCATCCTGAACAGTGAAGTACTGCAGCCCATCATCAAACTCATGACCCTGTTTTCTGAAAACGGACATACGCCCACCGGGATGAAATGACTGTTCAAAAACAGTGATCTTCGGTCCGGCCAACTGTAAGGAGGTGGCACAGGTCAGCCCTGCCATGCCAGCACCAATGATTGCGATATTCTCGGGTGGATTTTTCAATGCCATAGATAAGCGTTATGTTATTTTATTCCGGCCACATTACTATATGATCTTCAAGGTCTTCTACTTCAGATTCATGCCGACAACGCCCTCGCACCGATTGTCCGGCCTCATACACAGACTCAGGATTCCCGCTTAACAGGGGATGCCATTCAGGCAGATCCTTTCCTTCGGCCAGGAGACGATAGGCACAGGACGAGGGTAACCAGTCCAGTTCCGGCAGTGTATCGGCCGTCAGCTGAATGCAGTCTGGCACCTCACGCCTGCGTTCAGCATAATTCGAACAACGACAGGTCATTGTATTCAGCAGGCGGCAGGCGACATCAGTGTAATAGACCAGATTATCGGCATCGTTTTCCAGTTTATGCAGGCAACATTTACCGCAGCCATCACACAAAGACTCCCATTCCTCCTGAGTCAGCTCCTTCAGGGATTTAAGTTTCCAGAACGGTGCTTGCATGCAGTTCATCTCTTAAGAGGAAGAAGCCCCGGACATCTCAATACTCGATCGCAGTACCTCAAAATGATCAGGGGCCACATATTGCAGGACCTCTTTGCCTTCCTTATCCAGCAGTAACAACAATCCAATAGTGGGATAGAGCCAGTATTCACTATGTTCATTATGCGGTAACTTTTCTGCGGGTTCTCCAAACCTCTTCAGGACGATATCTGCCTCATACTGCACCGAGGGTACATAGGTAATGCTCTTGATGGGTAACTGAAGCACGGTTTCCAGCGATTTTTCAGCCACGGGCAGTTTCCAGGACCCGCTAGGCATGGGCTCGGGTTCACCGGCCGATTGTGCAACCCGTTTCATGAGCTCGTCATCGGCGTCCAGACTCAGGACGACCTTGGCATCAAAAACGCCGACCCGAGTCTTGCCAAAAAAGGCCTCGATACTCTCAGGTCCTTCCGCGCCCTGAAATAAAGCAATCTCGGGTACCTTGTTTAAGTGACGACTGGCCGTATCCAGGCTGGTTTGCCCCAGTGTGATACCAAAAACCCGGGTGGAGCCGTCAGGGGTGGATTCCACCTGCCAGGGCAGATCCGTGACCTGCATGGTTTTTGGCTCTGAGCCAAACAGCCAGAGTAGGGTTAAAGCGACCAGGACCAGGCCCACCAGCCCTAGGATGATCTTTTTCACAGGTGCTGCCTCAATGGAAAAAAGCTATTTTAACATCAAGCACTTGCGAAACTCATCGCTGATCTGCAATCCTGAAACGGTATTTCATAGGCCAAATACGGCAAGTTTCGTCAAAATTGGCTATAATTTGATCAGTTGTGTCTTTTCAGGTGATGGTATGGAGATTGGTTCAGCATCCAGTAGCGCGTTACAGGGCCTGCTCATCAGTAATGAGGGGGTACGCAACAATGCCGCCGAGATAGCCAGTGCGGATCAGTTCAATGGGTCTGCCTCACGCTCCCTCTCCGAGCCGCTGGTAGAAAACATCCAGTATGAACTCCAGGCGGGCGCATCAGCACAGATCATTAAAACCGAGGATCGCATGCTCGGTGCCATTCTGGACGTCAAGGCCTGAGTCAGTCCCATGCTCGATTCGGTCTCAAATAGCGGCTTTGGTTCTTATGGCTCAGATCGTCGTGCCTCGACGGATGGCATGAGCGTCAGCCAGCCGGCTCGCCAGACCAGCACGCAGGCCGATGACGACACCCCCATACGTCAGCCACAGCAAAATTCAGAAAACAGTGACCTGGACAATCGTGAAGATCAGCAACTTCGAGACCTGAAGCGTCGTGACCAGCAGGTTCGCGCCCACGAACAGGCCCATATCGCTGCTGGCGGTCGCTATATCAGCAGTGGTGCTCAATTTACCTATCAGACAGGTCCTGATGGTAAGCGCTATGCCGTCGGTGGCGAGGTCTCTATCGATACCTCTACGGTCCCCGGCGACCCGGAAGCCAGTATACGTAAGGCCGAGGCTGTCGCTCGGGCCGCTCTGGCCCCAGCCGATCCATCGGCACAGGACCAGGCAGTCGCTGCCTCAGCACGCCAGACTATTGCCCAGGCCCGGGTAGAACTGGCGAGAATGAGGATGGAAGAAGGTAATAGCAATACCGGAGACGATGCAACGGTCACGGCCTTCAGGGCATCCGACGTCAGTGCCTTTGCCGCCACGGCTTCACTACACAGTGAACCAGAAATTAATCTGGACGAAGTCGTTTAGAGTCTAACCACTCCACCGCACGACTCCCGGCACGCAGACGCTCATCTGCACTCAGTTCCCTGGCTACACGTTCGCGATATCGTGCGGCATTCGCCACACCCAGTTCGGCGGCTATGTAATACCATTTGAAGGCCTCAAAGTCGCTGCGTTCGACCCCCTCACCCATGGCGAAACAACGAGCCAGATTGGCCGCTGCTCTTGGCTCTCCCCCCTCGGCGGCCAGATAATACCAACGCGCCGCCTGTTCAAAGTCCTGCGGCAGCCCTTCGCCGGTATCGAATTTCAGACCCAGATTATACTGGGCCTGGTGGTTGCCCTGTTCTGCCGCCTGGTAATACCAGCGAGCAGCCTCGTTGGCATTTTCTGCAACACCCTGCCCCTGGTCACACATAAGTGCAAGGTTAAATGCCGCATCGGCATAACCCTGTTCCGCAGCCTTTCGATAATATTCCGCGGCGCGCTGGCTGTCCTGCGGTACGTGCTGTCCCTGGTCGTACAAAACACCCAGGTTGTACTGGGCCCTGTAATCACCCTGATCGGAAAGGGCCTCCCAGGACTTTATGGCCGTCTCGATATCACCTTGCTGATAGGCCTTCAGGGCCTGTTCAAAATCATTCATAGGGAGTCTTTCTGTTGAGTAAAACGGACCTCGATTACGCGAATGGTATCACCCTGGGCCTCCCACTGGACATCGAAATCCAGCAGACTGACGCCGTAGACCCTGGGTTCCGGGTTTTCCCGGTGATAGGCAGGGCGCGGGTCATGGGCCAGCACCTGTTCCACCAGATCGCGATGGGGGGCCATCCGCCCTCCTGCTTCAAACAAGGATTGCACTGTGGGGGCATACTCTACTCGACAGGGCTGTGGCCTTTCAGGCGCCATTTCTGCTCTGGCATCGGGCAGGGCATCCGCATAAGGAATATAAGGCTTGATATCCAGCACGGGGGTACCATCCAGTAAATCAACGCCCTTCAATTTCAATTGCGGAAGGCCCGAGGGACTTTTCTCCACGGCCACGAGTTCAACCACCGACAGGCCGATTGGATTGGGACGATGCGTCGAACGCGTGGCAAAGACCCCTACCCGCCTGTTACCACCGAGTCTTGGTGGCCGAACAGTCGGCTTCCAGTGCTCACGAGTAATGCCATGAAAAACGAATTGAATCCACAGATGTGAATAGGCTTCGATACCTTCCAGGGCCTCCATACGATCATAAGGGGGCAGTAATTCGAGTGTGGCCTCAGCGGCAGTTACCAGCCCGGGCTGTCGAGGAATGCCAAATTTTTCGTTAAAACAGGAATGGATAAGTCCTATGGCATCAAAACTGAATGATTGCATCGAAAGAGTCCCTTTCCAGGAAGTTGCGATACTACTCATTGAGTGAAACGAAAAGGCCCCGGACAGTGCCGGGGCCTACTCAGAAGAGTATCTTTTACCCAGCTAGTTCCATCATCAGTCCGTTCAACCTGGAGACAAAACGAGCTGGATCTTCCAGCTGCCCACCTTCGGCCAATACCGCCTGATCCAGCAGGATTTCTGACCAGTCCTTGACCTTGGTATTATCTTCTTCCTGATCCAGGCGCTGGATCACGGGATGCCCAGGATTGATCTCAAGGATCGGTTTACTGCCGGGGATTTCCTGGCCAGCCTGCTTCATCAGGTTCTGCATATACAGCGCCATGTCATGCTCGTTCAGGATGATACTGGCCGGAGACTGTGTCAGACGGTGTGAAACACGAACATCAGAGACCTGGTCACCCAGGGCCTCCTTGATCTTATTAATCAGGCCCTCGGCCTCTTTTTCCTGCTTCTCGTGTTCCTTCTTTTCTTCCTCGGTCTCAATCTCATCCAGATCCAGTTCACCCTTGGCGACAGACTGCAGGGGCTTACCATCGAACTCCGTCAGATTGCTGACCAGCCACTCGTCGACACGGTCGGTCAACAGCAGAACCTCGATATCCTTCTTACGGAAAACCTCGAGGTTGGGACTATTCCTGGCGGCTGAGAAGTTATCTGCCGTGATGTAGTAGATCTTCTTCTGGCCCTCTTTCATGCGCGAGACATAGTCTTCCAGTGAGACATTCTGAATCTCGCTGTCTTCGGCCGTGGTGGCAAAGCGCAGCAGTTTCGCTATCTGTTCGCGGTTGGCGAAGTCTTCACCCGGTCCTTCCTTCAGAGCCTTGCCGAACTGGTCCCAGAATTTCTGGTATTTCTCTGCGTCATCCTTGGCCATGGTCTCCATCAGGCCCAGCACCTTCTTAACCGAACCCGAACGTATACTGTCGATAACACGATTACTCTGCAGGATCTCACGGGAAACGTTCAGAGGCAGATCACTGGAATCAATCACACCACGTACAAAGCGCAGATAACGAGGCATCAGATGCTCGGTATCATCCATGATGAATACACGCTGCACGTAGAGTTTTACACCATGAGTCTGGTCCCGCTCCCAGAGGTCAAAGGGCGCCTTGGCCGGGATATAGAGCAGTGAATAATACTCCAGGTTTCCTTCAACACGATTATGTGTCCAGGCCAGGGGGTCCTCAAAGTCATGACCGACATATTTATAGAACTCCTTGTATTCCTCATCGCTGACATCCTTCTTTGGCAGGCGCCACAGGGCCGAGGCCTTGTTGACCTGCTCCCATTCCTCCGTGACCTTGCCCTCTTCATCTTCCTTGTGCATTTCAATGGGCCAGGGCACATGATCGGAATAACGGGTAATGATAGAGCGTAACTGCCAGCTATTCATAAACTCTTCGGCATCATCACGCAGGTGTAGAATCACCTCGGTACCACGCGATTCTTTCTCAATATTCTCAATACTGAAATTGTCCTTACCTTCCGATACCCACTGAACAGCATCGCTCGCCGCCGTGCCGGTCCCGGCCTTACGTGTTCTCAGTGTGACCTTGTCGGCAACGATAAATGAGGAATAAAAACCGACACCGAACTGGCCAATCAGGTGGCTGTCCTTGGCCTGGTCGCCAGTCAGGTTTTTGAGGAACTCAGCGGTGCCGGAACGGGCGATGGTACCGATATTCTCGATCACCTCATCACGGCTCATACCAATACCATTATCACGAATGGTGAGGGTCTTTGCGTCCTTGTCGAACTCAATCTGAATCTTTAGCTCCGAGTCACCTTCGTAAATAGAATCATCAGAAAGTGCCTCAAAGCGCATCTTGTCACAGGCATCGGAGGCATTGGAGACCAGTTCACGCAGGAAGATCTCCTTATTGGAATAAAGCGAATGAATCATTAAATGGAGGAGCTGACTGACCTCAGTCTGAAACTGCATATCCTCTTTCTGGGCTTCAACACTCATACACGGTAATCCTTAAGTTTCGATTATGGGATGACTACGACCAGAGTGGGGTCATTCAAACGCTTTTCAAGCCTTTTCGACACAATTTTTCATCAGGGCCCGCCCATATTACAGGCATAAAAAAGGGCGGCCAGTGGCCGCCCTTCATCCTTCTTCGGATATAGGTCAGGTCCTGAATCCGCCCACCAGCCCCTTCAGGGTCTGTGCAAGACGCGTTAGCTCTTCAGAGTGCTGTGCTATCTCATTGGAACCTCTGGCGGTCTGATGAGATATATCACTGATGGTGACGATATTGCGATTGATTTCATCGGCCACCTTGCTCTGTTCATCGGCCGCCACCGAAATACTCGCATTCATCTCGCTAATGCTGTTCACGGCCTGAGTAATCGTATCCAGCGACACGCGTGTCTGGCCAGCCTGATCCACGGTCTGTTCGGCCAGACTCCTGCCATTCCCCATCACGTTGACGGCCTCTTCGGAGGACTTCTGTAGTCGTTCGATCATGGCCTGGATTTCCTGGGTGGAGTCCTGGGTTCGACTGGCCAGGGTCCTGACCTCATCAGCCACCACCGCAAACCCACGGCCCTGCTCACCCGCAGCCGCAGCCTCGATGGCCGCATTCAGGGCCAACAGGTTAGTTTGTTCTGCTATGGATCGGATCACGTCCAGTATAGAGCCAATCTGGATACTATCCTGCTGCAAGGATGCAATCACCTCGCCCGCCTTATCCACCTCGCCGGCAAGTGCTGTGATGGACGTCATGGTCTGCTCGACGACGGCCTGGCCTTCGTGGGCTGAGCCATCGGCATCATTGGCAGCCTGTGCGGCACCTCGAGCATGCTCGGCCACCTCGACCGAGGTACTGGCCATCTCGGTCATCGCCGTGGCCGCACGCTCGGTTTCCGAGTTCTGCTGATCCACGCCCATCACGGTCTCTTCAGTAATGGCCGACATGCGACCACTGACCTGGGCCAGACGCTCCACGGCCTCGGTAGTCTGAGAGACTGTCTCACGTATCTTGTCCACAAAGAGATTGAAGGCACGCCCCAGGGCCTTGAGTTCCGCCCCACCCTTTTCATTCAGTTTACGGGTCAGATCGCCCTCACCTTCGGCGATATCCTGCATCGCAGCAATGGCCTGGTTCAACGGGCCGAGAATACCCAGCACGACACTGGTCGCAATAATAATGCCCAGCAGTACACCGACTGCTACCAGGATCATGATGATGCGTTCTGCCGTCTCTACCTGTTCTCTGAGGTCCTGACTGGTCGCGATGATGGTGTCACGCGCTAAACCGACCAGCTGCTTCAGGGTTTCAGAGGTGTCGTTGACCAGAGGAATGATCTCGGTCTTTTGGAGATAGACATCCAGATAGGCCTTTTCACTACCGTGAACAGTAAATAGTTCATCAATACCCTGGATGACTTTTTCATATTCACTCTTGATGAAATCAAAGGACTCCTGTTGCTCGAAGTTCATCTCGTCATAGAGTTCATTTAACTGATCCAGGGTTTCTTTGAACTGTACCTTGTAGAGCTCACTATTTTGCTGGTTGGCGCTATCGTTGAAGGCCACGAAACCACGGAAGGCAATCTGTAGATTGGCAATGGTATATCGCAGATTGGCAATAGTCCTCAGAAGTTCACGCCTTTCTTCCGTGGCATCCTCCTCCATCTCGGAGTCGATCATCTGCGCCAGGGCCTGACGAATAGCGGTTACCGAAGGGTTCAGGGTCTGATCCGAGATGACGATGGCTGGCATGCGCTCGGCAAAGGAATTGGCCAGTGATATGACCTGATCATGATAGCTAAAAAACTTCATCACCTGCTGGCTGATCTTGCCGGCCAGTTTCTGGTACTCGGGATCATCCTCAACGAGGGGCAATTCGGTGAGTTCATCCATAGCCTCCTGCAAGCGGCCCAGGTCATTTTCATAGGCCTCGAGGCTGGCATCATCACGGCCCAGCATATAAAAACCCATGCTCGCCACGGCCGCCTTGAGCGAGGTCTCCAGTTCCTGGGCCGCCAGCACGACCGGCTGGTTCTGATCGACTACCATCTGAACATTATTACGAGTCTCGATGAAACTCCGCAGAGCTACCCCACCGACCACAATCAAAAGAATGATGACGATCGTGAAACCACCAATGATCTTTTGTTTGATCGATGCATTCTGGAAAAAGGAGAACATAACCTACCCCTAGCAATCTTTTTAGTATTTAGGCCGACGTTTTGTCAGATGTTGCCTACTCTATCGGCAGTTGTAGGAAATTTCTTTAGACCATAGTTCCAATTTTTGCCGGTTACCTAAATAAAGGAGGGGGGGGTTATGCAACTTAAGATAAAACATTGCAGATGAGAGGGGCTGAAGCAGGCCAGAAAAACGACTCAGGCCTGATCCAGTAATTGCTTGTTTTGTCCCACCGAGATCTGGCCTCGAGACAAACTGATATGCTGCTGACGTTCCATTTTTTTTAACAGGCGACTAATGACTTCCCGTGAAGTGCCCAGTTCCTGGGCCAGCTCCTGATGGGTAATTTTTAGGGTGTCCGAGCCACTGCGTTCAAACAGACGACCTAACAGGCAGGCCAGGCGAACATCCAGCGCCTGAAATGCCGTATCGTAGAACATATCACTCATATCACAGGCAGAGTCCATCAATGAAACCAGAACCAGCTTACGAAACGGTTCAAATACACGCATGGCCTCATGAAAATCCTCTGCCGATAAAACCAGACCGGTAATGCTTGTCTCGGTTTCTGCATTTGCCCTGAAGGGGCGATTATGAATAAGACTATTCACGGTCATCAGGCAGACCTGGCCCGGATAGGTCCGGTATAACGTTACTTCTCTGCCATCTTCTGCGATCTGATATACACGCACCCGGCCATCAAACATCAGGAAAAAGGTATTGCAGGATGACCCCTCCGTCATTAAGACACGCCTGGCTGGTAATTCAACCACTGAAGCACGACTGAGAATCTCCATCCATTCTGGATGGTTGGCAGGAGCCAGATCAGGAAAAGCCGCCTTTAACTGATTTTCAATGGAACCAGGTAAGGATGGCGCAGTATTTAAAACTGAACTATTTTCTTCAGACATTTTGAGACTGTTCCCCAGCTAATGACTTATTTTTTAGCCATTTAATTATAATTTTATTATTTTTCAGTCAGTTAATTATTATTTTATTGTATTGATTATGAAAATACCGTTTTATTCACTTGTTTTCAACAGAAAGATAAAGGTCAATATAACGCTCAGACTCATCAGGGCTGACGGCTGACGGCTGACGGCTGACGGCTGACGGCTGACGGCTGACGTCACCCTATGCTCTCTGAAGTGGAGCAATCAAACAGGCCGAGGCCTGTTTAGCTGATTAGATTTGATGATTGGAGAGCGATAGGTCAGGGCCTGTGCCTGGCCCATCGTGAAGAGCTTAAGAGTAGATTACTCCATCAATTGAAGATGTTGCAGCCGCTGACGTAAGACCATTTTCCGATTCCCGTCCTGGGCGACTCGAAGCAGACCCTGATACAGATGGCGCGCATCGTGTATCAGACCCGCATCTGCAAGAGACTCAGCGGCAAAGAAACGCGCGGTCTGCCCCCAGGGGTCCAGGCCCACACCATCAAGGAGTATGGCCGACCTCATATACAGGTAACCCGCCTGCTCCTTCTGCCCCATGGATTTATAGGAATCGGCCATCCAGAACAGTAGTTCACGTTGCTGTTTATGGGTCGACATTCGAGGCTGCAGGGCATTGAACAGTGCAATCGCCTCTCGATCACGCTTCAAGGTCTGCAGGTCGAACAGGACCTGTAGAAAACGGTCCACCTGCTTGGTATCCATCACCTTGTGTCCGGCCAGGATGGCATAAAGCACATCTATACCCAGGTCTTCATGACCTCCCAGGATATGGATACGGGCTCGCCGCAATTGCCAGTCAAAACTGTCCGTACCCTCGGGGGGCTTATTCACCCCCTGCATCAGGCTCGAGGCCAGCTGATGATCGGCCCGTTCTAATGCCGCCTCAGCTAACAGGGGGCGTACGACCTCGGGGATATATTCCACCGTCGGAAAGTTTGCAGAATGCAGATACAAATTAGTCAGCATGGCGGTACTGTGGCCACTGTCCAGAAGCACCTTCATCAGGCCCGCATGTCCTTTTTCACGTGTAGATCCGAGCTGGCCCTCAAGGGCCGTTACGGCATAGTATGCCGCCTGTTTCAGCTCATCCTTTTCAGTTTGTGCAATCTCCAGCCATGCCTCATCATCACCAACGAGCAGGCCCTGCTGGTTGCCCAGAAACTCACCATAAGCCAGATAGGCATCCCATAGCCTTTCGGCATCGATGGGAAACAGGGGGTCTTTTTCTTTCGCCAGGGCTTGTTGCAGGGCACGTTGAAGATAGACAATTTCCTGCCTGCCATCTCGGGTCGATTGCGCTGCACTCGCCGCCACCCACCATAACTGTGGATGCTGCCCCTCATCGGCCTCTTTTACAGCCGCCTCGACCTGGGCCATGACTTTTTTGGGTGATAAGTCTCCGGAGTCAAGCTGAGCCAGCAATAGCACGGGCATCACCCCGATCTCGTCTACTGTACGCAGAACATCGACTGCCTCATCGGCTTGTCCAGCCTGCAGGGCCAGACGCGCACGAAGTTCCAGTTCACTCGCCTTGAGATCGGGATAATCCTGCTCATAGCGTCGCCAGGCAATCAGGGCAAGATCGAGACGCTCCTGGCCAATATAGGAACGAATAACACCCAGGCGCCAGGGTCTCCACTGATCCGGTAACGATTCGCCATACTCGTCCCAGATTAGTTGCCGATATATCGACAGGGCCTGTGCCGGCCCTCCGGACTGTAAATGTGCATTGGCCAGTATCGTTCTGGATTTCAGCATGAAGTCAGGGGATAGCGGCGCAGGATACCGCTTGATACGCTGAATAATATCCTGCCATCGCTCCTCGTCGGTCAGGATATCTAGCCGCAGTGTTTCCCAGGACGCCCAACGCACGGGTAGTTTTTCATGCTCAGGCTGAAAGCGTTTGATCATCGACAATGCCAGCTCAGGGGCACCCGCCCTGGCGATATCTTTGACTTCCTGAATGCTGCTGGCACTGACCATTCCCGTCCAGAGCAGGAAAAGCATCAGCAGGGCAGATTTAAATGCAGTTGTAAATTTCATGCAAAAAAACAGGCGCATTCGAGACCGAAGGCGCCTGTATTCTGTCCTGTTACCAGAAAAGACCTGGATTAGACACGTTCCTTGATACGTGCAGCCTTACCGGTACGACCACGTAGGTAATACAGCTTGGCACGACGAACCTTACCGCGTCGTTTGACCTTGATCTCGGCAATAGCCGGGCTATAGGTCTGGAAGACACGCTCAACACCTTCACCGTGAGAGATCTTACGTACGGTAAAAGCGGAATTCAGGCCACGGTTCCTGACGGCGAGGACAACACCCTCAAAGGCCTGCAGGCGTTCCCGGTTACCTTCCTTAACACGAACCTGAACTACCACGGTATCACCGGGTGCAAAGTCCGGGATATCCTTAGTCATCTGTTCTGCTTCAAGCTGTTTAATGATGTTGCTCATGGTAAAAAACCCCTAAAAAAACACTATTCCTGTTCACGAAGAATGGCCTCGAGTAGAGAACGGTCTTCGTCACTCAATTCAATCTTTTCCAGCAGGTCTGGCCTTCTCAAAAAAGTCCGTACCAGCGACTGCTGTCTGCGCCACTGCGCAATTTTTGCGTGATTACCACCCAGCAACACCTGGGGAACCATCCTGCCCTCATACACCTCTGGCCGGGTGTAATGAGGATAATCCAGCAGGCCATCCATAAAGGAGTCCTGCTGTGCAGAGTCCTTGTCACCAAGCACTCCGGGTATCAGGCGAGTTACTGCATCGATAAGTACCATCGCTGCCAGCTCCCCGCCACTGAGGACATAATCACCAATGGACCATTCCTCATCGACCTCGGATTCAATCAGGCGCTCATCAATGCCTTCATAGCGACCTGACAACAATATCAGACCATCCAGCTGAGCAAAGTTCCTGACAGCATCCTGGTCAAGTAAGCGACCCTGGGGACTCAAATAAACGACCCTGGCCCCGGGGTTTGCCTTGCGCGCATCCTCAATGGCGTGCTGCAAGGGCTCAATCTGCATTACCATGCCCGGTCCCCCACCATAGGGCCGGTCATCGACGGTTCGATGTACATCCTGGGTATACTCCCTGGGATTCCAGGTCTTCAGCTCCATCAGCCCAGTTTTTTCTGCTCGGCTGATGACCCCGAAGCCTGTCACTGTTTCCACCATTTCTGGGAACAGCGTAACGACATCAAATCGCATGAATTTAAAACTCTGGGTCCCAATCGACCCTTATCTTCCCGTTTTCCAGATCCACTTCCTTGATGAATTGCCCCTGGACAAAGGGGATGAGGCGCTCTCGTTCACCTCTAACTACCAGCACATCATTTGCACCGGTTTCCATCAGGCTCCTGACCTCGCCCAGCTCTATTCCGGCAAGGTTTTCCACCCGAAGTCCAATCAGGTCCAGCCAGTAATACTCACCTTCGGCCGCTGGCTGCATCTGGTCGCGATTGATTGCAATCTCGGCACCCATCAGCGGCTCGGCCAGTTCCCTGCTGTCAATCCCTTCCAGTCTGGCGATGACGGTCTTGCCATGCACCTTTCCTTCCAGGACCTTGATAGTACTCCACTCTTTACCCCGTTTAAGCCACCAGGGTGAGTACTTGACAATCTGTTCTTTCGGCTGGGTATCCGAGTAAACCTTGACCCAGCCCTTTACACCAAAATGGCCGTTGATCCGGCCAAGCGTTACACGCCTGGTGGTCTCTTCAGCCATCGGGACTCAATCCCGAATCAAGCAGCCTGCTTCTTGAAGGTCTTGATCAGCTTGGCTGCTGTCTCAGAAGGCTGTGCGCCTTCTTTCAGCCAGTGTTCGATACGATCACCTTCGAGGTGCAGACGCACTTCCTGGCCGGTAGCACGAGGATTGAAATAGCCCAGGCGCTCGATATAGCCGCTATCACGACGCTTACGAGAATCGGTTACCACCACGTGATAAAAGGGGCGCTTCTTGGCACCACCACGAGCAAGTCTAATTGCGATCATTTAAGGTAAATCCTTGAAATAACTTGAATTTCTGTTAGCTGCCGATAAACCATTCAGATTGACGGCGAAAATAAACGGCGAATTCTATGCCTTTATGCACGTTTTGTGAAGTGCTAATTGTGTTTTTTCTCATAAATTCCGAGACTTCCATAATTCGATGTCACTTATGCTAGCCTGATAAAATATGCATGTCGCTAATCCCCCCTGCACAGGAGCAAGAACCATGATCAAACTAATAAATTCAGGTGTACTGAGCCTGTTTTTACTTGCAGGTTGTAGCACCCTGACGGTCAAGACCGATTATGAGCCCGAATACGATTTTACTGCGCTCAAGACCTATGCCTGGCTAGAAGGAGAAGCCCCCAGTAATGATATCCGCGTCAACAACAGCCTGATCATAAATCGCGTCGTAGCTGCCGTGGATGCTGATCTGCAGTCCAAGGGCTACAAACTGGTCGGGAAGGACAAGGCCGATTTCTATGTCAACTGGTTCGGAGGCATCGAAAACAAGATTCGCCGCGAGACCATCAACACCTATTATGGCGGTATGGGCTATGGCTATGGGGCCTGGGGATATGGCGGTTACTGGCCCGGATACTCCCAGACCTATGATGTCGAATACCAGGAAGGTACCCTGATTATCGATATTGCCGACAGTAAGGACAAACAGCTTATATGGCGTGGTACCGGTCAGGACTATGTCGATGATGGCGACACCCCTGAGAAAATCACCGCCAGCATCAATCAGACCGTGACCAAGATCCTGAGTGGCTTCCCTCCCGGTTCAAAGGCCACAAAATCGGCCCAGTAGCCCATAGGCACAGGTCAACAACGAAAAACCCCGATCCAGAGATCGGGGTTTCTGCTTTTTGACCTATAAGACCTGTACTAGCGTTTACTTCAGATGACGATCCACAATCTTCTGATAGGTGCCATCCTTTTTCATCTCGGCCAGCGACTGATTAAAGGCCTGGATGATCTTGGCATGACTGGGATTGAGTTTACTCACCATAAAATGCAATTGACGCTCTGAGAATACCTGATCATCCAGTTCAAACTGATCCTTATTATTAGCAAAATAATTTGCCAGCTGATATTTTAAGACCCCTTCATCCGCGAGGGTCAGATCAATCTGCCCCTGTTGCAGCTTCATCAGATTCTGTAACACGTGATTACTGGGCACCAGGATCAGGTTCTGGGGCTTCTTCAGCTTCTCATTATAGGCATAGCCCTCCACATAACCGACTACCAGTCCCTGCTCCTGAAAGATCCTTCTGAAACTAAAATCGGCGTCTTTTCGCTTAACCAGTTTAATGGTATTGACATAATAGGGATCACTGAACAGAAATTTTTCCGACCGTTCGGGGGTATTCCATGCAGCCACAATACCGTCATAAATCCCTATTTCACCTCCCTCCAGGACACGCATCCAGTTCTCAACCCGGACCTTGGGCTCATACCCGGCACGTTTCAGGGCAGTCACAACGATCTCGGAGGCCATGCCCTGTTCTGGCAGATTCCTATCCACATAGGGCGGCCAGGCATCTCCAACCAGGGTCAGACTCATACCGGCCTGGACAGTGGGTAAAAACAGTAACAGACAGAACCCGGTAATGAGTATGGATTTTATTTTTATCATGGTTTCTCCTGAGGATCTCTTGGTCGATTAGTCGGCTAGAACGGCATACCGGGGGGCATTTTGCCCTGCATCATGCGCATCATCTTGCCCATGCCCCCCTTGGAAAACTTTTTCATGGCCTTGGCCATCTGCAGATGCTGCTTGAGTAGTCGATTGACATCCTGGACCTGGGTACCCGAGCCTGCCGCGATACGACGTTTCCGTGACCCCTTGATAATGGCGGGGAAGCGACGCTCCTTCGGGGTCATGGAATTGATAATGGCGACCATGCGCCGGAACTGGCCGTCATCCGCCTGTTGCTTGACGTGCTCCGGCAGATTGGCCGCGCCGGGGAGCTTATCCATCAGCGACGAAAGCCCCCCCATATTCTGCATCTGCTCAAGCTGGTCACGCAGATCCTCGAGATCAAACCCCTTACCCTTCTTGATCTTCTTGGCAAGCCTGGCTGCCTTGTCATGATCGACCTTTTCCTGGGCCTCTTCGACCAGGCTGACCACATCCCCCATACCCAGAATTCGAGAGGCGACACGATCGGGAAAAAAGGGCTCAAGGGCATCGAGCTTTTCACCCATGCCCATAAACTTGATCGGCTTGCCAGTAATACTGCGCACCGAGAGTGCCGCACCACCCCGCGCATCACCATCGGCCTTGGTCAGTATCACGCCGGTTAGCGGCAGGGCATCATTAAAGGCCTTGGCGGTATTCGCCGCATCCTGCCCGGTCATACTATCCACCACGAACAGCGTCTCAATCGGGCGTACGGTCTCGTGGATAATCTGTATCTCATCCATCATATCCGCATCGATATGCAGGCGCCCTGCGGTATCGACAATCAGCACATCCTTGAATTGCTTCTTGGCCTCGTGCAGGGCATTTCGCGCGATCTCGGTGACCGGCTGACCGGCCTTGCTGGGATAGAAATCCACATCCACCTGCTCCGCAACGGTCTGTAACTGATGGATGGCCGCCGGACGATAGATGTCACAGGACACGACCATCACCGATTTACCTTCCTTTTCCTTGAGAAAGCGAGCCAGCTTACCCACGGTGGTGGTCTTACCTGCGCCCTGCAGACCCGCCATCAGGATGACCGCCGGAGGTTGTGCCGCCAGATTCAGGCTCTCATTGTGGTCGCCCATGACGCGAACCAGTTCGTCATTGACGATCTTGATAAAGGCCTGGCCGGGGGAAATACTCTGAACTACGTCTTCACCGACGGCCCGTTCCTTGACCTCGGTAACAAACTGTTTGACGACCGGAAGCGCAACATCGGCCTCCAGCAGGGCCATGCGCACCTCACGCAGGGCGTCCTTGATATTTTCTTCGGTTAAACGGGCCTTGCCACGAATACCACGAATAGTGTCATTAAGACGCGAACTTAAATTATCGAACATGCCTACCCCGGGGATACGGTAAAGGGGAAATCAGAATGGCAGGGATTATAACTGGAAATGGTCTTCACTGTGTAAACGGACAACATCAAAACCACGCAGCCCTTCAGTGATTTCCTGAAAGGTCTGATCTTCTTCACCCGGTTTGAGGTGGGTGATGAAGACCCGAGGACGATGCCTGAGCTTGGACATATCCGCAATCAGGGTCTCCGGGCAATAATGACCAGCGAGGTCACTGAGTTGCTTTTCACTATTCGAGAAGGCGCACTCAATGACCAGCATATCGAGCCCATCATGGCGATTCAGCACCTCCCAGAGGGTATCGTTGGTCGTGGTATCACCGCTAAAGGCGAAGCTCCCGGTATCATTCTGGATTCGATAGCCCACACCCGGGACGGAGTGGTTTACCGGTATCATCTCGATGGTACGCCCCTGCAATTCTCTGGTCTCACCCGCCGACATGGCCTGAAACTCGATACTGGGGCGACTTTTGTCGGGTAATTCAAAAAAATCGGGCCAGATCTGCCAGTTGAAGATATGTTGCTTAATGATCTCCATACTCTCTTCCAGGGCATGGATCACCAGGGGACGATCATGCAGATCATTGAACAGGGTATCCACCAGCAACGGCAGGGTCGCGATATGATCGAGGTGGGTATGGGTCAGAAAGACATGGCGCAGCTTGCGCATCTCTTCGACACTGAGATTACCCACACCGGTACCGCAATCGATCAGGATGTCCTCATCAATCAGTATGGAGGTGGTTCTTCGGTCACCACCGATACCACCGCTGCATCCCAGAATTCTTAACTTCATGATTAGACTTTAGATAAAATTGTGACGGGCACGTTACCGGGAGGCCATAATCTCAAAGCAGGCTCCATGATGCAGGCTGGCCTGCGCCAAAATGTGAAGGACATCACGTTATATCGTTTAAAACTGTCGATCAAACGCCAATTCCCATAGAAGCCAAAGCCGGTTATGCTTCTATTTAATATCAACCATCACCACTCAGCACACCTATGCAACCAGCCCTGAGCCCAGTTTCAGCCATTCTTTATATTATCAGTAGTATCCTGATTGCGTTAATACTACGCGAACGCCTGGATGACAAACCGGGCATTAATGCTCGCTGGTTGCTGGCTACCTGGGGCGGCGCCCTCATTATTCACGCCATCTCTCTGTATGGACTGGTCGTCACCCCCGAAGGGCTGAATCTTGGCTTCTTTCGTGCACTGTCCACCGTGGGCTGGCTGGCTGCTGCACTACTGCTGGTTTCCTGCTTTGGACGCACTACCATCAGTCTGGGCCTGATCCTGTTGCCGCTGGCAGGCCTGACCCAGATTTTAGCCGGCACCATACCCGAAATAACCTTCGTCACAACCCACACTAACCCGGGGCTGGAAGTCCATATCTTTATCTCCCTGCTTGCCTATAGCCTGTTTAGCCTGGCCACCCTCCAGGCACTCCTGTTGTCATACCAGAATCGTCATTTGCATAACCACCGCCCGGGCGGACTATTGCGTATACTCCCCTCGCTACAGGAAATGGAACGCCTCCTATTCCAGTTTATCGCAGTGGGTTTTGTGCTACTGACCATAGCCCTGGGCACAGGCTTTATGTACCTGGATAACATCTTTGCTCAGCATCTGGTGCATAAGACCATTCTTTCATTCACTGCCTGGATCATTTTCGGGATCCTGCTATGGGGTCACTGGCAATTCGGATGGAGAGGGAAACTCGCCGTTCGCTGGACCCTGGGTGGCTTCATTGTTCTGATGCTGGCGTATTTTGGCAGTAAGCTGGTTCTGGAGCTCATCCTCGATCGGGCTTGACAGTCCACGACTGTCATCCTGTAATGTGTGTATTCATGATCTTTGGGACTGACTCTACTTGGACACCATCCCCTTAGGCGTACTCTTCGCCATCCTGTTTCTGCTGTTTTTTCTTTCCGCTTTTTTCTCGGGTTCAGAAACCGCACTGATGGCCCTCAACCGTTATCGTCTTCGTCACCTGGCCGAGGCGGGCCACAAGGGAGCACAACGCGCACAACGCCTGCTCGATAAACCCGATCGACTGATAGGTCTGATCCTGCTGGGCAACAACTTCGTTAATATCCTGATTACCCAGCTGGCGACCTTTATTGGTCTGCGCCTCTATGGAGACACGGGCATTGCCATCGCCACCGGCATCCTGACCCTGATGCTTCTGATCTTTGCCGAGGTGGCCCCCAAGACCCTGGCGGCCCTGCACTCCGAACAGGTGGCCTTTCCCGCAGCGCTGATATACACCCCGCTACTAACGATCGCCTACCCACTGGTATGGACCGTCAACCTGATTGCCAATGCGCTCCTGAAACTGCTGGGCGTTCCGGTTGAGGCCCGCAGCGATGCCTCGTTGAGCCGCGAAGAATTACGTACCGTCGTCAACGAGACCAATAGCCTGATCCCGGACAAGCATCAAAAGATGTTACTGGGCATTCTGGACCTGGAAGAAGCCACGGTAGAAGACATTATGGTCCCACGTAATGAAGTGGTGGGTCTGGATCTGGATGACGACTGGGAAGACATCATCAGCGAACTGACCCGCAGCTCATACACCCGGCTGCCCGTGTTTCAGGGCAGTATCGATAACGTAAAGGGTTTTTTGCATTTACGTAAGATCCTGGATCACATCATGCGGGGAGAACTTACTCGTGACACCCTCATGCAGTCACTTCGTGAGGTCCATTTCATCCCCGAAGGCACCTCACTGAATCGCCAGCTAAGAAACTTCCAGGCTGAAAAACGTCGCATCGGCCTGGTGGTCGATGAATATGGCGATATCATGGGCCTGGTCACCATGGAAGACCTGCTCGAGGAAATCGTCGGTGAATTCACCACCGACCCTTCGGGCTATTCAAAACACATCATTCCTCAGGATGACGAGACCTGGCTCATTGATGGCAGCACTCATATACGTGAAATTAACCGGACCCTGGGATGGCAACTCCCTACTTCCGGTCCCCGCACCCTGAATGGCCTCATCATCGAACATATGGAACTCATCCCTGAGCCCGGCACCAGCGTGCTGATCCAGGGGCACCCGATGGAAATAACCCAGACCAAGAACAATGCCATTAAACGTGTCAGGGCCGGCCGCCAGCTGGAGCGCTACACCTCGGATGAAGGAAACGACTAATGGCCAAGACGAAGGTACAGTACGTCTGCTCTGAATGTGGTGCCAGCCATGCCAAATGGAACGGGCAGTGTTCCGATTGTGGCGCCTGGAACACCCTGGAAGAAGCTGCCCTGCCCACAGCCACGAAAAATCCTCGATTTGCGGGGTATGCCGGGGCTAGTCATGTCACGGCCATGAATGAAGTCGCCCTTGAGGCCGATCCCAGAAGCAACACCGGAATCGATGAACTGGACCGGGTGCTGGGCGGTGGCCTGGTTCATGGCTCCGTGGTGCTGCTGGGCGGCGATCCGGGCATCGGCAAATCAACCCTGTTGTTACAGACCCTCTGTGACCTGCCGGGCATGAACCCACTGTATGTCACGGGTGAGGAATCCCTGCAACAGGTCACCTTACGGGCCAAGCGCCTGCAATTGCCGCAGGAAGGACTCAACCTGCTCTCCGAGACCTGTGTCGAACGCATACTGGCCACGGCCGAGGTCGAAAGACCTAAACTCATCGTGATCGATTCGATTCAGACCATCTTCACGGAACAACTGCAATCCGCACCGGGCTCCGTCAGCCAGGTTCGTGAGAGTGCGGCACAACTGGTTCGATTCGCCAAGCAAACCAATACTGCCCTGTTCCTGGTCGGCCATGTCACCAAAGAAGGAACACTGGCCGGCCCCAGGGTCCTGGAACACATGGTGGACTCGGTACTTTATTTCGAGGGTGACCCAGGCGGCCGTTACCGGGTCCTGCGTGCGGTTAAAAACCGCTTTGGGGCAGTCAATGAACTGGGTGTATTTGCCATGACTGAAGAGGGCCTGAAAGGAATCAACAACCCCTCGGCGATCTTTCTCTCCCGGCATGAAGAACCCGTCTCTGGCAGCGTCATCATGGTCACCCGTGAAGGAACACGCCCACTGTTGGTCGAGGTGCAGGCCCTGGTATCCGAATCCCATCTGGGCAACCCAAGGAGGATAGCGGTTGGGCTGGAACAAAACCGTCTGGCCATGCTGCTTGCCGTTACTCACCGGCATGCTGGTATTGCCATGTATGATCAGGATGTCTTTCTGAACATTGTCGGTGGCGTACGTGTTACCGAGACCGCCGCTGATCTGCCTCTGGTCATGGCCGTCCTGTCCAGTTTTCGTGATCGTTCCCTGCCCAGTGACCTGGTGACCTTTGGAGAGATCGGACTGGCCGGTGAGATCCGACCCGTGCCCAATGGTGAGGAACGACTCAAGGAGGCCGCCAAGCAGGGCTTTAAACGCGCCATTATTCCCAAGTCCAATAAACCCAGAAACATACCCGAAGGCATGCAGGTGATTGCAGCCGCCAGAATCTCCGAGATACTTGAGCATATCTAAGGTAAATAAAAAACAGACCCGCTATAATTCGCAGCTGTGAAAGCGTAAGGAAATTCGTGTGAGCCGCTGGTCTATCGCATTACTAAGCCTGATACTTCTGAGCGGGTGCAGCAGCATGATGAGTTCCGCCACCCGTGGCATGGCGGAAAATCTGAATACCGCCATCATGAATCAGAATGATCTGGAGACCGTCCGCCAGGGCGCACCGGCTTACCTGATCATGATCGACAGTTTCATCGAGGGGGCGCCGGACGATATCAGCCTTCTGGTCGCGGGCAGCAGTCTGTATGGCGCCTATAGCGGGGCCTTTGTCCATGATCCGGAACGCGCTCGACGCTTATCCGATAAGGCATTGCAATACGCCCATCATGCCCTGTGCATCAAGCGGCCCGGTCTTTGTAACCTGGACCAGCTTCCATTCAGGGAATTCGAACTCACAGTCCAGAATATTCAGCAGTCCGACCTGGATGTTGTCTATCCCTGGGGGGTGGCATTGGCCGGCTGGATACAGGCCCGCACCGATGACTGGAATGCCATCGCCGAGATCCCACGAGTTAAGACCCTGATGCAGAGAGTCATTGAGATAGACCCGGAACATGACGAGGGCGGCACGCACCTCTACCTGGGCGTTCTCAATGCCCTCATGCCGCCCGCCATGGGTGGTAAACCGGAACTGGCCAGGGAGCACTTTGAACAGGCGATCCAGTTGAGTGCAGGAAAAAACCTCATGGCCAAGACCCTCTATGCCCAGTACTATGCGCGTATTACATTTAACCAGGCACTGCACGACCAGTTGCTTCGGGAGGTCATAGAATCATCTGCCGACATTCCCGGCAAGACCCTGATCAATACACTGGCACAGGAAAAGGCCAGGACTTTATTGGCCGAATCCCCCGACTTCTTCTGATTATTTGAGAACCGATAACCATGATCAATTATCGCCCAACACTACTGATCATTGCCCTCTTTCTACTCATGAGTCCCGGCGTCCAGGCCATGACTCTCAAGATCGCCACCATTGCACCCGATGGTACGACCTGGATGAAGGAGATGCGTGCCGGGGCCAAACAGATTAATGAAAAAACAGCCGGTCGCGTCAAGCTGAAATTTTATCCCGGTGGCGTGATGGGTAATTATAAAAGCGTGCTGAAAAAGATCCGCCTCGGCCAGTTACACGGTGGCGCCATGACGGGCGGTGAATTAAGTGCCCTGTACCCCGACATGCAGATCTATACCCTGCCCATGTTATTCAGTAACTATGCAGAGATCGATCATGTCAGGCCCCAGATCGACCCCATACTGAAACAGGGACTGGACGATAGAGGTTATGTTTGCCTAGGCATCTCGGAAGGCGGTTTCGCCTATATGATGTCCAGCGAGGCAATAAGAAGCATGACCGATCTTCAGTCGCATAAGGTCTGGGTACCCGAGGATGATGTACTCAGTGATGCCCTGTTCAACAAGATGGGTGTCAATCCTATTCCCCTGCCCCTGGCCGATGTTTATACGGGCCTGCAGACAGGTCTCATCGATACCGTGGGTGGAACCCCCATGGGTGCACTGGCCTTTCAATGGCATACACGCCTGGGGGCAGTGACGGAGGTGCCCCTGGGTTATCTTATCGGCGTACTGGTGGTCGATAAAAAACGTTTCAAACGGATTAACAGTGCCGACCAGAAGATCGTCATGGAAGTGATGAGCGGCGTATTCAAACGCATGGACAAATTGAATCGCGAAGACAACCTCAAGGCCATTGCGGCCATGAAAAACCAGGGTATCGAATTTGTCCAGCCTGAAAGCGATGAATTAAAGACCTGGAAAAAGCTGGCCGACGAGACCATCAGGGAATCCGGTAAGGTGGCCGCCAGCCCCGGAATGTATCAGAAAGTTAAGACCATGCTGGCTGATTTTAAGCAACAACAGGCCAGGCCCCAGCCCTGATAGTGGAAACCGAACCCCACAGGCGATCGGTGTGCCGCCCCATTCGGTTTTTACACCGAATCGAAGATGGTCTGCTGGTGTTCATTTTACTCAGTATGGTCTTCCTGGCCTTTGGCCAGATCGTTCTACGTAACATCTTTGACACCGGATTCATCTGGATCGACCCCCTGCTCAGGGTGCTGGTGCTCTGGATTGGATTGCTGGGTGCACTGGTGGCGACCCGTGAAAACAAACAGATCAGTATCGATGTGCTGACACGCCTCCTGACTCCCCGGCAAAAGGCCATCAGCCAGATCATCACCCGGCTGTTTGCTGCGAGTGTCTCCGGCCTCATTGCCTGGCATGCCTTATGGTTTGTCATCGATGAATGGGGCATGGGTGATCAGGCCTTTGCCAATATCCCCGCCTGGCTACTGGAGGCCGTCATCCCCCTGGGATTCGGTGTCATCGCCCTGCGCTATCTCTGCGAGGTGGTATCCGGTATCTACTGGCTGATCCGTGGGGAGGTGACGTGATCTTTGTCGTCCTCCTGATCCTGCTGGCCTTATTAGGTGCCCCCCTGTTCAGCATCATCGGCAGCAGCGCCCTGTGGGGATTTCATAATGCCGAGATCGACCTGCAGGTCGTGGCGATTGAGATCTATCGCCTGGCCGATATGCCCGTACTCCTGGCCATTCCCCTGTTCACCTTTGCCGGCTATGTGCTGGGTGAAAGCCAGGCCCCGGGCCGACTCGTGCGTATGACCAATGCCCTGCTGGGCTGGGTGCCCGGGGGGCTGGCCATCGTTTCACTCATCGCCTGTGCCCTGTTCACGGCCTTCACGGGTGCCTCGGGTGTCACGATCGTCGCACTGGGCGCCCTGCTCTATCCGGCCCTGAAACATGCCGGGTATGCCGAACGCTTCAATCTGGGGCTGATCACCACCTCGGGTAGCCTGGGTCTGCTTTTTGCCCCCTCGTTACCCCTCATTCTCTATGGCGTCGTTGCCCAACAGGTCTCACTGGATACCCCCGTTAGTATTGATGACCTGTTCCTGGCCGGCATCCTGCCCGGTATGCTGATGCTGGCCATGCTGTCTGCCTGGAGCATCTGGAACCAGCCGCCCCAGCATACGAGGGTGAAGGTCGACCGACAGGAGATACTGGCCGCCATCAAGGACGCCGCCTGGGAGATCCCTCTGCCAATTCTGATATTAGGCGGCATCTACGGGGGTTATGTCGTCGTATCGGAGGCCGCCGCGGTGACGGCCGTCTATGTCCTCATCGTGGAGGTATTTATTAAAAGGGAGATCCCACTTCGGGAATTACCCCGTATCATTCGTGAATCCATGATGCTGGTTGGCGCCATTATCATTATCCTTGGTGTCTCGCTGGCCTCGACCAACTATCTCGTCGATGCCGAAATACCCAGCCAGCTATTCGATACCATACGCGCCCATATCGATAACAAGTGGACCTTCCTGATACTGCTCAACCTGTTTCTGCTGGTCCTGGGCATGATGCTGGACATCTTTTCCGCCCTGGTCATTATTATCCCTATCATACTGCCCATCGCTGCAGGATATGGGATTCATCCCGTGCATCTGGGTCTGATCTTCCTGGCCAATATGCAGCTGGGTTATTTCACCCCTCCCGTGGGTATGAATCTGTTTATAGCCAGTCATCGCTTCAATAAACCGGTCATGGAGCTCTATCTGGCCAGCCTGCCGTTTTTCTTTATCCTCCTGTTTGCCGTCCTGGTGATTACCTACTGGCCAGCCCTGAGCCTGTTTCTGATCACCTGATAATTGACTGATACGATTCAAGCCGGTAGCGTTGTCCCAATAGGAAAATAATCACAATTGATAAGAATTAACTAAAACATCGTGCCGCCAAAGAGACATCGATCCTACCGTATGCTTTACCCGCTTTATGGGTTAATACTGCTGACGGCAACACTAATTATTACCCTGTTTTTTCAGGAACGCTTTGAGCAACAACTCAAGTCTCTTGAGTTCCAGTTCCTGCAAACCGCACTACATATAGACCAGATGCTCTCGATGACCGAGCATCATGTACTGTTGATGAGGGCCTCCTTATCGAACGCCTCTGCTCCCTATGGCACCGGCCTGCCCCAGATGCACTACCATGAGGAGTGGAATGGCTTTTCAGTCGACCTCGTCGTACCGACGGATGAAGGTCCCTACAAAGAACACCTGACCGGAGCTGGCCATTTTGATACCCGGGACCCCGACCTGCTGCGTGACTTTCTCACCGCCCTGACGGCCGCCCCATTACTGGCGGACACCCGTAGAGACATTCCCGATGCCACCTGGGTGTATTACCTGTCCAAGCGGCAGTTTGTACTGGCTGCCCCGTGGACTGACCCGACAGAGTTTCACTTCTCTCCCACTTTCTATGACCTGCCTTTTTACCAGCTCGGCACACCGGAAAAAAATCCGAGTCGCCGTTTGTACTGGACCGACACCTACCTGGATGAATATGGCCAGGGACAGATGGTGACACTGGGGGCCCCGGTCTATGTCAACGATGAGTTTCAGGGCATCGTTGCGATAGACCTGACCCTGAAAAACCTCAGGGAATACCTGTTGAAACTCCATCCGGCGAAAACCAACCTGATGATCAGCAATGGGCAGCAACAGGTCCTGGCCCAGGCCGGAAGTACTGAAAACACTGATAACCAAATCATTTATGTGCACGACATCCTGCCAGCAGGATTAGATGAAACCGATGTCAACACGGTGCTGGATCGCAGCGGGACCTCAAAGCTTAAGGGACAGATCATTCTGAATCATTCCCTCAAGGCCGCGCCCTGGAACCTCGTGGCCTTTATTGACGAAAGCAGCCTGAAATGGAATGTCCTCTTCAACATGAAAACGGAATTCATTCTGCTGATACTGCTGGGTATGTCGATCATCCTGGTGGAATACAATCGACGCACCCACCGAGCCCTGCATAAAAGTGAACAACGGTTTCGTGAAATGACCGACCTCCTCCCAGAGATTATTTTTGAGAGCAATGGCAATGGCCGCATTACCTTTATGAACCTGACTGGTCTGACACGGCTGGGCTACTCACGCTCCAGCCTGGAGCACGGTATCTACCAGAAAGACCTTTACTACCGCGTCGAGACCGTATCCCCTCTTCCCAGCTCACTATTGCCCGAAAATAGAAATGTCGAATACAAGGTTCAGTGCAGTGATGGAACGACCTTCCCTGCCCTGCTCAGGACTTCCCCCATCGAAGAAGGAAACATCGTCAAGGGTGAACGAGGCATCCTCATTGATATCAGCAAAATCAAGACCTTCCAGAGCAAACTGGAGACGCTGGCCATCACCGATCCGTTAACAGGGTGCTATAACCACCGCATGTTCATTGAACTGGCCAATAAGGAATTCACCCGTAATCAACGTAACCGCAGGGTCAGTTGCCTGTTGATGCTCGACCTCGATTACTTCAAACGGATTAACGATAACTGGGGCCATCAGGCCGGTGATGATGCACTGATCCACTTCGTCAACCAGTGCCGCAAGAATCTGCGCGAGGGTGACATACTCGGACGCATGGGCGGTGAGGAGTTTGCCATCCTGATGCCCGACACCGACCTTGAAGACGCGGAGCTGGTCGCCGATCGCATACGAACCATGCTTGAGAACAACCCTGTCGCCTATGCTGGCACACGAATTCCCCTCACCGTCAGCATCGGCATTGCCGAGGTCACTTCCGAGGGCATAGAGATCGCTCTGAGCCATGCCGACGAGGCCCTGTATGAGGCCAAGCACCAGGGCCGCAACCGTGTTATCAGCTGGATGTCCTGAATTCATCAACGCCCGGATTCCCTGACGGCAATAGAATTGACGTCTCTGGACATAGCCAGTACTGTGTACGCCGAAAAATAAGCCATGTACCAGCTCGCTTCTTTTTTGATCACCTTCGAGGTAAGAGACCATGAGTAAAAAAACTGGCAAAGACCGTTTTGATTTCGAATCCGCCCTGGAAGAACTTGAGGCCCTGGTCACTAAACTGGAAAAGGGCGATCTTCCCCTCGAAGAGTCTCTCAAGGAATTCGAACGCGGCGTGGCCCTGACACGCAGTTGCCAGAAGGAACTCAAGGAAGCGGAGCAAAAAGTTAATCTACTCACTGATAAGGGTGAAGAACAGGATTTTGATGAACATGACATCGTCTGATATTGCTGCACAGTTTAAGACTTATCAGGATCGAATCGAAAAAGTACTCGACCACTGGCTGCCTGCCAGCGAACTCTCCCCAACACGCCTGCACGAATCGATGCGCTACTCCGTACTTGAGGGTGGCAAACGGGTACGTCCACTGCTGGTCTATGCCGCCGGCAAGGCCGTGGGCGCCAGTGAGGAGCAACTGGATGGCCCGGCGGCTGCCGTTGAGATCATCCATGTCTACTCCCTGATCCATGACGATCTGCCAGCCATGGACGATGATGACCTGCGTCGTGGTAAACCCACCAATCACAAGGCCTTTGACGAAGCCACGGCCATCCTGGCCGGTGATGCCCTGCAGGCCCTGGCCTTTCATATACTGGCCACCGACCCCAGGATGACCGATGCGCCACAGACGCGACTCGAGATCATCAGAACCCTGACGCATGCCTCGGGTTCTCGTGGTATGGCGGGGGGGCAGGCCATTGACCTGGCCTCTGAGGGCAAGGAACTCAACATTACCGAACTCGAGAATATGCATATCCACAAAACCGGTGCCCTGATCCGTGCCTCGGTATTGATGGGAGCGATGGCCGATGGCCAGATAGATGCTGACCGACTCGAGCGACTGGACCATTTTGCCAAGTGTATCGGCCTGGCGTTTCAGATCCAGGACGACATCCTCGATATCGAGAGTGATACGGAAACCCTGGGTAAAATGCAGGGTGCCGATGAGGCCCGTAATAAACCGACCTATCCGGCCATTATTGGCATGGAGGCCTCCAAGGAAGAGGCCAAGATACTCTATGATGATGCCATGGCCTCCCTGTCTGACATCGGGGAAGAGGCCGACCTGCTACGCGCCGTGGCCGATTTCATCGTCAATCGCAAACATTGATCACAAAATCCCCTGTCCTGACGCGATATGACAGGACAGGGGCCTAATGCTGCATGTATAATGCAGCGTTTAATTAGAGTTCTACCCAATGACCGCCAAACAGTACCCCATACTGCAACGCATTGATTCACCTGAGGATTTGCGTCAACTGGAGGCCGAACAACTGAATGAACTTGCCGTAGAATTACGACAGTTCATACTGGATTCGGTCTCAAGCACGGGTGGCCATTTATCTTCCAACCTGGGTACGGTTGAACTCACCATTGCCCTGCACCGTATTTTCAACACCCCCCATGACCACATCGTCTGGGATGTCGGGCACCAGAGTTACCCCCACAAGATCCTGACCGGACGGCGTGAGGACATGCCGACCCTGCGCATGAAAGATGGCCTGGCCGGTTTCCCAAAGCGCGCAGAAAGCCCCTATGATGACTTTGGTGTTGGTCACTCCAGCACCTCGATCAGTGCTGCCCTGGGCATGTCCATTGCCGATCAGGCCCGTGGACTCAAGAGTGAATCCATTGCCGTGATCGGCGATGGCGCCATGACCGCCGGTATGGCCTTTGAGGCCCTCAACCATGCCGGTGGCATGGATGCCGATGTCATCGTTATCCTCAACGACAACGACATGTCCATCTCCCCAAATGTGGGCGGTATGTCAAATTACCTGACCCGTGTCCTCTCAAGCCGTTTCTACTCCAACGTACGAGAGAGTTCCAAGAAGGTCCTGAAACATATGCCCGACCCGATGTGGGAGCTGGCCAAACGCACCGAAGAACACATGAAGGGCATGGTGGTCCCCGGTACCCTGTTTGAGGAACTGGGCTTTCACTATTACGGCCCGATCGATGGCCATGACCTGGACCTGCTGCTTGAGACCCTGGGAAACCTCAAGCAACTGAAGGGCCCTCGTCTGCTGCATGTCGTGACGCGCAAGGGCAAGGGTTATGAGAAAGCAGAGGATGACCCCTGTGGTTATCATGGCGTCGGTCAATTCGACCTGGATGCCGGTCTGGCCAAGGGAAAAAAACCCAGCTCACCCACCTATACACAGGTCTTTGGTGACTGGCTGTGTGATATGGCCAAGGCCGATGATCGCCTGATGGGCATTACCCCCGCCATGCGCGAGGGTTCCGGTCTGGTCCGTTTCTCACAGGAATATCCGGATCGCTATTTTGACGTGGCGATTGCCGAGCAGCATGCCGTCACCCTGGCCGCCGGGATGGCCTGTGAAAAGATTAAACCCGTGGTGGCGATCTATTCCACCTTCCTGCAACGCGCCTATGATCAGCTGATCCATGATGTCGCCCTGCAGAACCTGCCCGTCCTGTTTGCCATTGACCGTGCCGGTCTGGTAGGTCCCGATGGACCGACCCACGCCGGTAGCTTTGATCTGACCTATCTGCGCTGTATACCCAATATGCTGGTCATGGCCCCTGCCGATGAAAAAGAATGTCGGCAGATGCTGAGCACCGGCTTCCTGCATGACGGTCCGGCTGCCGTACGCTATCCACGTGGCAAGGG